>JAFAVH010000220.1 GCA_019242655.1 Methylobacteriaceae bacterium | reverse complement strand
GCGACGCCGCCGGCCAGAACGGATGCGATTGCGCAATCGTGCGCCCGATCGAGCCTTGGAACGCGCCAGCGTCCTTACCCACGCTGCCCTCCCGGGACGTTCTTACCGCGCTTGGTCGCCGCGGTGGATAGCCACGCGCCGGCATTGCGCTTTTGATAATGATAACTATGATTATCAAAACTGGCCCGGAATGCAAGACGTGTTGGAAAGCGAAATTACAGGCGACATCAACCTGCCTTTGCCAGGGGTCGCCCCGGCGCGGCAGAAGCGCAGTCGCGAAACGATGGCCGGCCTGCTCGCGGCCGGGGAAAGGCTTCTGAAGACGAACAGCCTCGAGGAACTGTCGATCGAAAGCCTCTGCGCGGAATTCGGTGCGACGGTCGGCGCTTTCTACAGCCGCTTCGAAAGCAAGGAGGCTTATTTCCGCGCCTTGCAGCTGATGGCGGCGCGGCGCGGCACCGCGCGCTTTGCGGCGCTCCGCGAAAGCGGCGCCCTGGCGCGCGCCGATCTGCCCGAACTGTGCCGTCTGTTTGCGGCGAGCGCGGCCGCTTGGTTCCGCGAGAACGAGGGCGTGCTGCGCGCCTCGCTGCAACACAATTCGACGCATCCCGAGCGATGGAGCGATTTCAAGGAGCTTGGTCGCCGCTTTGTCGCCGAGAGCATGCCGGCGCTGCTCGCGCGAATGGGGCCGGGCAAACGCGCGGCACAAACGCAGAACATCGCGTTCGCATTCCAGGTGATGTTCGGCACGCTGGTGAATGCGGTTCTCAACGATCCCGGTCCGGTCGGTCTCAACGACCGGCAATTGCCGCAGCGTCTGGCGCAAACGCTGGTGCTCATTCTCGAAAGCGGCAGCGGGAACGCCAAGCGAGCGTAACCGGGAAAGGACAGCGATCTGCGGCGCGCCGCACGTCATGCTAGACACGCGCGCATGAAAACAAGATGCGCGATTCTGCTGTCATTCGCTGCCGCTGTCTGCACATTCGGTTCGATCGACGCGGCAGCGCAGATCGTTGCAACGCGCACCGGCGATGTTCGCGGCGTCACGTCCGCCGGCATCACCTCGTTCAAAGGCATTCCGTATGCCGCGCCGCCGCTTGGCGCGCTGCGCTGGAAACCGCCGCAACCGCCTTCATCATGGCAAACCGTGCTTGTCGCCGAGAAGACCGGGCCGGCCTGCATGCAGTCGAAGGGCGAAATCGATGCGCGCATCCCGATCAGCGAGGATTGTCTTTATCTGAACGTGTGGCGCCCCGCCGCAGCGCAGCCGAATGCGCGTCTGCCGGTGATGGTCTTCATCCATGGCGGCGGCTTTGTCGGCGAGACCGCGTCGAGCTCGCTGACGGATGCAAGCAGCCTTGCACGCAACGGCGTGATCGCCGTCACCTTGAATTACCGCGTCGGCCGCTTCGGTTGGTTTGCTTATCCCGAGCTCAGCGCCGAAGCCGGCGAGGCCGCAACCGGGAATTTCGGCATGATGGATCAGCTCGCGGCCTTGCGCTGGGTGCGCGACAATATCGCCGCGTTCGGCGGTGATCCGGCACGCGTCACGCTGTTCGGCGAATCCGCCGGCGGAATATCTGTCAATGCTTTGATGGGCGTCGCGGCCGCGCGCGGTCTCTTCAGTGCGGCGATTACCGAGTCCGGCTTTGGCCGCAACAATGCAGCGCCGCTCAATGCCGCCGAGACGATGGGCGCGGCGTTCGCCAAGGCGGCCGGCGCAAGCGATCTCGCGGCCTTGCGCGCTCTTCCCGCCGAGACCGTATTATCGACTGCCGCCGACGATCCGAACGCGGCGCCGCCGGGGCTGATCCTCGATGGCAAACTCATGCAGGCCAACATCGCAGAGGTTTTCGCCAAAGGCGCGCAGGCCAGAATTCCGTGGATCGTCGGCTCGAACAATTATGAGGCGAGCCTCTATTCCGACCGCATCGCGAATCCCGACGCGACCTTGAATGCGCTGCCGGACAAGATCCGCGATCGCGCGCTGGCGATCTACGATCCCTCAAAAACCGGCAACAAGAGCGCGGTCGTCGCCTGGCTCTTGACCGACAAGACCTTCACCGAACCGGCGCGTTTGCTTGCCCGCTTGCATGCAAGGTCCGGTGCGCCGGTCTACCGCTATTTCTTCAGCTACGTGCCTGAGAACGGGCGCGGCCGCCTGCCTGGCGCGGCCCACGGGGACGAGCTCAGATACGTCTTCGCGCAATTCGGCGCCGACCCGAAGCTCAAGATCAAATTCACCGACGCCGACAAGCGGATGGCGGCGCTCGTCGAGCGCTACTGGACGAATTTTGCGCGCACGCACGACCCGAATGGCGGGAACGCGCCACCCTGGCCTAGAGACAGACGCGATGATGTGCTTGTCTTGGACTGGCTGGGCCCGCATGCGACGCGCGGGTTCCGCAAACGCGAGCTCGATTTCGTGGCGCACGATGTGCCGAAGCTCTAGCGCGCCGAAGATGAGGAGACGTTCATGTCGGATCATGTCTACAAAATCACTGAGATCGTCGGCTCGTCGGAGAAGTCGATCGAGGACGCGATAAAGACGGCGATCTCGCGCGCGTCGGAGACGCTGCGCAATCTGCGCTGGTTCGAGGTGATGCAGATTCGCGGCCATATCGGCGACGACGGCGTGCACCATTATCAAGTAACTTTAAAGGTTGGATTCACCTTGGGTGCGTGATCGCGGCGCGACCGAAGCCAGGCCCGGCTCGCGCATAGCACCCGTCGCGAACGCTGTTCTGTCAACGGCAATCTCGCTGCCGGGTGTGGCGGAGCACACTTGCGAGCGATATGCCCCGGAGCAGACTTGATGTGCCGGCACAAGGGAATGCCGGCGTCATTCCAGAGGACGCATAGTCATGTGCACATGCTTTATCGTGCCTCGCGATATTCTCACTAAACTTTCGCAAGACCCGCGGCTGCCGCCCGACATCCGCAAGGCCGCCGCCGATACCGCGCGCGTTGCGCAAGAAATCCGCGACCTTCGCATCCAGGCTTTGAGGCTGACCAGCATTGCCACGATGATCCAAGCGCCGGTGACGGCCATCGCCGCTGCTCCGGCCATTACGGTGTTTGACTGCGGTCACACCCAGAGCCTGCCCGGAAGGCCTATATCCGGCCCGCAGGCCGGCGACGATTCGGCGAAGCGCGCATTCGATGAGACGACGCAGGTCGCCAAATTCTACAAAGACGTCTTCGGCCGCAACTCGATCGACAATGCCGGCATGACGATGATGTCGTCGATCCATTACGGCAACCGGTTCAACAATGCGATGTGGAACGGCACGCAGATGCTCTATGGCGACGGCGACAATGCGATCTTCGTCGATTTCACTTTGGGCAACGACGTGATCGGCCATGAGCTCACCCATGGCGTCACGCAGCACAGTCTCCAGCTCGAATATACCGACGACGCCGGCGGCCTCAACGAAAGCCTGTCCGATTGCTTCGGCTCGATGTTCCGGCAATGGGAGAAGGGCCAAGATGCCGCCGCCGCGGATTGGCTGATCGGCAGCGACATCATCGGCCCGAGCGCGCGCGATCGGAACATCACGTGTCTGCGCGACATGGCCGATCCCGCCGGCGCGCATTGTCTTGCGCCGCAGCCGACCCAATATTCGCAGATCACGCCCGGCATGGACCCGCATTACAGCAGCGGCCCGCCGAACCTCGCCTTCTACACCGCGTGCAAGACGCTCGGCGGCAAGAGCTGGGAGAAGATCGGGCAAGTGTGGTATCGCGTGATGACGACTTTCGGACCCTCTCCCCGGATGAAGATCCCGGAATTTGCCAATCGCACGCGCCAAGTGGCCGGTCAGATGTTTGGCGGCACTCCTGATGTTGGCGATGCCATCGAGCAAGGATGGTCCGCTGTGGGGCTGTCGCGTTCTGAAGGCGCAGCCATCGCCTGAGAGGAAGGAACGGTTGGAGCGATTGCAGATCGAACGACTGGGCGGCCTCGCGGGATTCGGCGGCCCGGGCTCGCGCATCAAAAGCAAGGGCGAAGTGGGAATGTCCGATCTATCTGCGGCGGACCAGCGAGCCGTCGCGGATTTGTTCGACAACAAGACACCGATTCCGCCGCCGAAGCCGGACGCATTCCGCTATCGCATCACGCGGCAGACCGCGCAGGGCACGCAGGCGATCGAGGTTCCGGAGGACGTCGTGCCGCCGGCGCTGAGAAATAGCGTGAAAGATACGCTGGAGTGATTTTCGTGCGCGCACCGCGCGCGTCTCGATGAGGCTCAGGCCGCGCGCGTCTTGACTTCTGGAAATAATTCCTATATACCACGCTCATTCTCGCCCACCTAGGGCATCGTCCGGCTTCCGTACCGGGCGATGCGGGCGGGAAGCGGCGCCTGCGGCGCGAGCATCGGTACTCGCGTCTCGGGAGGCTCTTGCAAACCGGTGACGTACGTCGAAAGGCGCGCGGCGCGGAGTAACCCGCCCGTCCGGCACTATGACCGGTCCGCGGCTCAGATCGCTTAAGCGGGCTTGAGGTGGCAGCACCGAAGTCCGCGAAGATGCGGGAAGCAAGGGTCAGAAATCGTCGCGCATTGGCGCCGGGCGACCGGCACAAAAACTAAATGGATCGGCCGCCCGGCGCCCGTGTCCTTCTGCTGTTTGAATAGCGCTTCAATGCGCAACAAGAATGACGCACGTCCAGTGCAGGAAAGTTCGACCAGCTCCGAACCTTTTGCGTTTGCCTCGCGCTTCACACCGTGATCACTCGTCTTGATGCTGCAAGTCCCGAACCGCCAAACCGCCGCGACATCAGACGAAGCGTCGTGGCGTTATCCCGGCTGGCGCGTCGTCATCGCCTGTTTCACCGTCGCGATGTTCGCCTGGGGTTTCGGCTTCTATGGGCACGGCGTTTTTCTCGCCGAACTCAGGGCGGCGCGCGGCTGGCCGGCCTCGCTGATCTCGGGCGCCACCACGCTCTACTATTTCGTCGGCGCGCTCGCGGTGATCTATGTGAGCGACGCGGTCAAGCGCTTCGGCCCGCGATGGGTGATGCTCGCCGGCGTCCTCATGATCGCCGGTGCGGTCCTCTTCGTCGGCCTCGTCACACAGCCATGGCAGCTTTACGCGACCTATCTCGTCATGTCGGCGGGCTGAGCGGCGACGACCGTCGGCGCGATATCCAACGTGCTCGGCCTCTGGTTTTCGACGCGACGCGGGCTTGCAATCAATCTGGCGCTGAACGGCGCTAGTTTCGCCGGCGTCGTCGTCATTCCGGCGCTGGTGTTGCTCATCGGCAAAATCGGTTTCGAGCCGGCGCTGCTTGTCGTCACCGGCGCGATGCTCGCGCTCATCCTGCCGATGCTGTTTTTCTGGGTCGACGGGCCGGCAGTCGCACACGCGGGCGGTTCGAGCACCGAGGCGGCGGGAACGGTGACGGCGACGTGGACGCGCGCTTCGGCGCTGCGCTCGTGGCGCTTCTGGTCGATCGGGCTGCCGTTCGCGCTCGCGTTGACGGCGCAGGCGGGCTTTCTCGTGCACGAAATCGCCATCCTCGAACCGAGTCTTGGACGCGGGCAGGCCGGCGTCGCGGTGGCGATCACGACGGCGATGGCGATCGTCGGACGGCTCACGCTCGGCATGGTGATCGACCGCTTCGATCAGCGCATCGTGACGGCGGCCTCGCTCGCCCCGCAAGTCGTGGCGCTTGCGGTGATGATCACGGCGCGCGGCTCGCTGCCGCTCTTCGTCGCGGTTGCGGCGTTCGGCTTCTCCGTCGGCAATCTCATCACCTTTCCCGCGCTGATCGTGCAGCGCGAGTTCGAGCCCGCGTCCTTCGGCATGCTGGCCGCATTGGTGAGTTCGGTCTGGCAGATCGGCGCCTCGACGGGCCCGCTGCTTCTCGGTGCGATCCACGATGTCGCGGGGAGCTACAACGCGCCCCTCTATGTTTGCGGCGCGCTCGATCTTGCTGCTGCGATCGTGATCCTGATGCGGCCGCGAAATGCTCAGCGCCGCACGATCACATAGGCATAAGGCGTGAACCGATCCGGCAATATTCGCGCCGAACCTTGCATCGGACGATGCGCCGGCGGGATCAGCGCGATCTGCGCCTGCGCGAGCGCAACGCTGGTCGGCTTGCGCGGCGGCAGCGGCACGTCGCCAAGTTGCGGCTCCTCCGGCCGCGCCGGCGGCACCGGCACATCGGCGGGCGGCGGCTCGGGCGCAGCCTGCGGGCTCGTTACCGGCTGCGTCTTGACGGAAACCGCCGGCGCGATCCTTTGCGCATTGTTGGAGTCACGGTTTGCCTCCGGGCCGGTCAAGAGCGCGCTTTTCATGCCCTGCACGATTTTGGCGAGGCTGGTCTTGTCCTCAGGTACCGGCGCGGCCTTCGCGACAAGGACGCGCCTCTCATTGCAGTCGCGCACGCCGAGCGAGATGAGTTCTGCACCGGAGAGGATCTTGTATTCCCGGGTCAAGGTGCCGAGCCGCGCCTGCACCGGCGCGGGATAGGTCGAGAAAAGCTTCTGCGTCTCGTCCCAATTGATCGCCTTGTTGCGTGGATCGTAAGCGGCGTGAAATTTCACCAAACTATCGGGATAGACGCAGACGTTGGGAAGGCTCAGCGCCAATGTGCAGGCAGAGCGGCATTCATGCAGCCGCACTTCGCGGTCCTGCGCACGATAGAGTTCGGTGCGGGCGCGATATTCGTCGACATAGCCGCCGACATCTTTGGTGACGACAACCGGCGCCGGCAACGGAGGCGGATCGAGGTAGCTCAAGCGAAATCCGAAATGTGCGCTCGAGGGTCTAGCAGATCACGCGATTCGGCGGGAGCAAACCGGAAATTACATGCCGGCCGGCCGGCCGACGGCGGTGACGAGGAGCGCACCATCGCCGAAGAGCCGCTCGCCCACGCGCTTTGCCGCGGCAAGCGTCACCGCCTCAACGAGCTTGTTGCGTTCGTCGAGATAGGAAATGTCAAACCCCTGCTGTTGCAGATGAACGAGCTGCGCGGCGATCTTTGTCGATGTGTCGAACGAAAGCGCGTAGGAGCCTGTCAGGTATTTCTTGGCTTTGTCGAGTTCCGCCTCGGTCGGTCCGTCTTGCGCGAGGAGCTTGATCTCGCTTTCGATCACCGCAAGCGATTCCGCGGCGCGTTCGTTCTTGGTGGAGGTCGACCCAGCAAGCATGGCCGCACGCTCAAAGCTCTGAATTTGCGAATAGACGGAATAGGCGAGACCGCGCTTCTCGCGCACTTCATGGAAGAGCCGCGTCGTCAGGCCGCCGCCGCCGAGAATGTAATTCACGACCATCGCGGGAATGAATTCGGGATCGCGGCGGTGAATGCCCGGGCGTCCGAAGCGGATCGTCGTCTGCGGCACGTCAAGATCGATAACGCGGCGCGTACCGAGATTGGCGACGGACGTCGCCGGCACCGTCACGAGTTCAGGCAGTTCCGGCCATGCGCCGAAAACCTCGTCGAGACGACGCGACAGTGTCGCGGCATCGATGGCGCCCACCGCGGCGATCTTCAAGGTCGTGCGGGCGAACGCGCGTTTGCGCAGATGCTCAAGATCGGCGCGCGTGATCGAAGGCAGGGTGTCGAGCTCGCCACGCACCGCGCGGCCATAGGGATGATCGGGAAAGGCCTCCGCGCGGAAAGCGCGATTGGCCATGGCTTCCGGGTCGTTCAGGTCGCGTTTGAGGGTCGCAACCATCTGTTCGCGCACGCGCTCCGTCGGCTCCGGATCGAACCGCGCTTCATTCAGAGCGAGGCGCAGCAGGTCGAAAGCTGCGTCCGTACTGCGTGCGAGCGTCTGCAGGTGACCGGAAATGTGGTCGCGGTCGGCGCTGAAGGAGAGATGGATTGCCTTGTCATCAAGCGCACGATGGAACGCTTCCGCATCGTACGGCCCGGCGCCCTCATCCAACAGCCCGGCAAGGAGGGTGGCAGTGCCGGGACGGTCCGGCGCATCCTGCGACGCGCCGCCGTTTATCGAAAACTCAAACGCGACAAGCGGAACCGCATGCTCTTCGACGAGCCATGCTTCTATTCCACCCGGCGAGAAAACCCGCTGCACGCGGCCGGCACGCGACGACAAGGCGGCTTCGGCGAACGCAGACATCGACGTCACGCGGCGACAGCTTCAGGCAGCAAGAATCCGGTGACTGCGCGCCGTTTGTCGAGCCATTTGCGTGCGGCGTTTTGCACGTCCGCTGCGGTGACCGCGTCGATGCGCTCCGGCCAGCGGGCAATGTCTTCGATCGTCAGCCCGGTCGCGAGCGAGGCGCCGTACCAGCGCGCGAGGCTTGCCTGATTGTCTTGCGCATAGATCGCATCGGCAACAAGGCGCGTACGGGCGCGCTGCAAATCGGCTTCATCGACGAGATGATCGGAGATGCGCGCGATGACATCGTCGAGTGCGCGATCGAGTTGCTCGAGATTTGTAGCCGGCGTTGGCATTGCATAAATCCAGAGCCGGGTCGCATCAAGCGATGTACCCATGTAATAGGCGCCGACGGCAACCGCGAGCTTCCGCTCGACAACAAGCTCTCGATAGAGAAGGCTTGTGTGCCCACCGCCAAGCAAATGGGTCAGCACTTCCAGTGTTTCGGCCTCGCCGGGCGCGCCCGTCGTGTAGGAAGGTACAAGAAACACGCGCTCATGCGCCGGTTGCTCGACTTTCGGGTCTGCGAGCGTGACGAGGCGATGCGCGCGCGGCTCGGGTTCCTGCGGCCGAAAGCGCCGGGGCGGTTTCTCGCGCGACGGTACGCACCCATAGGTCTCGCGCGCAAGACGCAGGACTTCAGCTTCGTCGACATCGCCAGCAACGATCAGAATTGCATTCGCCGGCGTGTAAAAACGCTCGTAGTAAGTCAGCGCATCGCCGCGATCGAGCGTCTCGATCTCATGTCCCCAGCCGATCACCGGCGTGCCGTAAGGGTGATGTGGAAAGAGCGAAGCCTGCACCGCTTCATTGAGTTGCTGCGCCGGATCGGTGTCGGTGCGCATTCTTCGCTCTTCGAGCACAACGTCGCGCTCGGGTGCGACGACATCATCCGTCAAGACGAGCCCGGTCATGCGATCCGCCTCGAACCCCATCATCGTGACGAGATGCTCTTTGGCGACCCGCTGGAAATAGGCGGTGTAGTCGTAAGCGGTAAAGGCATTTTCCTGGCCGCCCAGTTCGGCCACGAGATCGGAAAACCCTTTGGGGTGCGCCTTGGTGCCCTTGAACATTAGGTGTTCGAGAAAATGCGCGATTCCCGACTTGCCTGGAGGATCGTCGGCGGACCCGTTCTGATACCAGATCATGTGGGTGACGACCGGCGTGCGGTGGTCGGGTATCACGACGACCTGCAGGCCGTTCTCGAGCCTGGAATGCGTGATCGCGGGGCCGGCACCTTGCCTGCCGTCCGCCGGCGCCGAAGGGGTTAGCGTATGTTGCGGGAGGAGTGTTCCTTGCTGCATGAAATCCGGAAAGCGGACCAAGGCCGCGGCTAGAGTCACTCGCGGGCTACGCGATCCGCAACCTCAGCGCAATAGGGCCACCCGCCGGCCCTTCCCGCATCAATCGTCGACGGAAGTCTTATGTTTCGCCTGGTTGCGGATGTAGGCGCCGGCGTCGGAGGCGTCTTCCTTCTCCCGCGGAGCCTCGCGAGTCGCCTTGACCACCTGCGTTGGCTTTCGGAAGCCGGTCGGCGGCTCGGTCAGATACTCGCGGGCCGGCTCCTCGCCTGGCCGCAACGTGTCTCTCTCGTCTTTGCCGGCGTCCGTCACCTTCTTTAGCACCGCCCAGGGCGTATAGAGGCATTCCGGCGCGGTGGAATTGTCGCAGGCATTCTGCAGGGGCGACGTCGGATCGCTTGTGGCGATTCGGCCCTTTTCGAGTTCCTGCTGTGTGATGTGCGGATTGGACGTCGCTTCATTGATGTGACGGGCCGGAGCCTTGGCTTCGGCCTTCAGCTTCTTGACGCGGCCCACATCAGGATCATTCGGCCAGGCCGCGTCCGGCTTCTCAAGCGCGGCGCGCGGCTGAGGAAGGTCCATCTTCGGCGGCAAGACGAGGGGTGCCCGCTCGCGGTAGTCGATGCCGTCGGTATCCTTCTGGCCCGAATCTCCGGTGACCAGACCCCATACTTGCCGCAGGGTCTGGTTGCCCTCTTCCGCTCGCGCGGGAGAAGGGCTAGCGGCGGCGGCGATCAGAAGGAAGACGCCTGCCACGCCCGCGATCGCGCCGGAGGCGCGAAGAATCCGAGAAGTCATTCCGTGTGTCCCTCACGAAGTCCCGCCAGAGCGCGGGAGTGGACTTTTGCAGCGCCTAGAGGCTCTGCCTTCACGGCAATTTGTGGGCGGGCGTCGGGCGTAGCCCTCCTCACTTGGAAAGAACGGGATTTTCGTGCCGCTTTGGTCGGGCAAAGGCCGTTGGAAACAGCGATTCCAGGAGCAGCAACGCGACCCCGCCGACAATCGCCACGTCAGCGAGATTGAACACGTACCAGGAGAGGTCGCCCACATGGAATCGGAAGAAATCGGCGACCGCGCCGTAAGCCCAGCGGTCATACGCATTGCCGATCGCGCCGCCGATGATCAGCCCAAGCGCAAACGCCGTCGTCGGGGAGCGCGCCCGCCACAGCCAGACGAAGAGCAACACAATCGCGGCAAACGCGAGGGCCAGAAGCAGATAACGCTCAAGATCGGTTGTAGCGCGTAGCAGCGAATAGGAGACACCCGGATTCCAAGCTACGATCAAATCTAGGAACGGCCCTACATGAACTGGCTGATGCTCGGAAATCCGATAAACGAACAGCATCCAGAGCTTGTGGCTCTGATCGATGGCCAAAGTCGCAAAGAGAGCGATGAGGCCGAGGAGACGTGGGCTCATGCGCGCACGAGCTCGCTCGCGCCGAGTTCACGTAGCGCTTGCGCGTCGCGGGGCGTCACGTCGGGATAATCTGCGTCACTGCCGACAAGGGGCGAGATTTTCCAAGATCGCGCGCATTTGCTGCCCTTGGCGCGTTGCGGGACCACGGCGATGCCTTGAACCTCTTCGAGGCGGAACGCGTCGTCCGGGCCCCCACCGGCTCGAATTTCAATATCGGAGGTGATGCAGATTTCGGCAAAGTCGATGCCCTCAAGCGCGTCGCGGGCGCCAGCATCTTCGATGTAGACGACAGGAGCCGCTTCGAGCGAGGAGCCGATGCGTTTTGCGGCGCGCTCGATCTCCAGAGCACCGGTTACGACGCGACGGACGTTGCGGATCGCCCGCCATTTCGCGGCAAGCGCATCGTCGCGCCAATCCGCGGGCGTTTGCGGGAAAACCTCAGTGTGCACCGATCCGTCTTCGGAGGGATGGCGCGACAGCCACGCTTCCTCGCAGGTGAAACTGAGGATCGGCGCGAGCCAGATGACCACGCGCTCGAAAATCTCGTCGATAGTTGCGAGCGCACTCTTGCGCGCCAGACTTGAGGGCGGATCGCAATAAAGCGTGTCCTTGCGGACGTCGAAATAGAAAGCGGAGAGATCGCTGATCATCAAGGAGGTGATTAGGGAGACGACCCGCTTATAGTCGAATTCCGCATAAGCCTCGGTGACGCTCGCAGCGATTTCCGCGAGACGATGCAGCATATAGCGTTCAAGTTCGGGGCGCTTTCGGCTCGCGACGCGCTCATCTTCCTTGAAATGTGCAAGAGAGCCGAGCATCCATCGCAGCGTATTGCGCAGTTTGCGATAATTGTCCGTGATGCTCTTTAAAATCTCCGGACCAATGCGCTGATCGTCGGAATAGTCGACGCTCGCCACCCACAGCCGCAGAATGTCCGCGCCGGATTCGTTGATCACTTTCTGCGGCATAGTGCCGTTGCCGAGCGACTTCGACATTGCGCGGCCCTGCTCATCGAGCGTGAAGCCGTGGGTGAGCACCACATCGAAAGGCGCGTGCAAACGCGTGCCGCAAGATTCGAGCAGCGACGAATGAAACCAGCCGCGATGCTGGTCCGAGCCTTCGAGATACATGACCTCATCCGCGCCGCCATCGCGCACGCGCTTTAGTCCATCAAGGCTCGGGAAATGTTTTGGATCTTCCAAGGTGAAGGCGTGCGTCGAACCCGAGTCGAACCACACGTCGAGAATGTCGTCGATCTTCTCGTATTGATCGGCGTTATATTTCGGCGCAAGGAAACGCGATGCAGCGCCGTCCCTGTACCACGCATCGGCGCCTTCCTTCTCGAAAGCGTCGGCGATGCGCCCATTCACGGCCTCATCGATCAGAATGTCACTTGTGCCCTTCTTGACGAACACCGCGATCGGCACGCCCCAGGCGCGCTGGCGCGACACGACCCAATCCGGCCGGTTCTCGATCATGCCACGGATGCGGTTTTCGCCGGATGCTGGCACCCAGCGCGTACGCGCAATCTCTTCGAGTGCGACGGAGCGCAGCGTCGGCGCATTGCTGCCACGCGCTTCGCCGAGGCCACGATCCATTGCAATGAACCATTGCGGCGTATTGCGGAAAATGACCGGCTTTTTCGAGCGCCAGGAATGAGGGTAGGAATGTTTGAGCCGCCCACGTGCCAGCAAGCGTCCGGCCTCGACAAGAGCGGCGATCACCGCGTCGTTGGCATCGCCCTTCTTGCCCTTGTCGTCGATGACCCGGCGGCCGGCAAAGCCCGGCACGTCCTTCGTGTAAGAGCCGTCTGCATCGACCGTGTACGGAATGCGCGTATCGACGCCGAGAGCCGAGAGCGCGCGGCCCTGCGCGGTCCACAAATCGAAGTCTTCGCGGCCATGACCCGGCGCGGTGTGGACGAAACCCGTTCCCGCGTCATCGGTGACGTGATCGCCTTCGAGCAGCGGAACCGGAAATTCGTAGCCGGGAATGCGCTCGGCCAGCGGATGCGAGCAAGTTTTGATGTCGCGCGGATCGATACCGCGGACTCGTTGGAAATTCTGCACGCGCGCCGTTTTGAACACATCGGAGGCAAGCCGGTCGGCAAGGATGTAAAGGGCGCCGGGTTTTGCCCAATTGTCCGCCGCCGCCTCCGTGACGCGGTAAAGCCCGTAATCGATCTTGGATGAAAACGCGATCGCACGGTTGCCGGGCAGCGTCCATGGTGTCGTCGTCCAGATGACAATCGATGCAGCATGCAATTCATCGAAGACTTCGCCTGTCGCCTCGACATCCTGTGTGTCTTCGCCGCTCATTTCCGCGGCGCGGCGCGCCTCGGCGAGCGCGCCATTGCGGATCGTGCGCACGGGGAAAGCCACCCACACGGTGTCGGACGTGTAATCCTCGTATTCGACTTCGGCTTCGGCCAACGCGGTCTTCTCGACAACGCTCCACATGACCGGTTTCGAGCCGCGGTAAAGCAATCCGTTCGCAGCAAACTTCATGATTTCGCGCGCGATCTGCGCTTCGGCGAAGAAATCCATCGTCGAATAAGGATGCTCCCAATCTCCGACGACGCCGAGACGCTTGAACTCCTCACGCTGCACGTCGATCCAATGCGCTGCGAAGGCGCGGCACTGTGCACGAAACTCGTTGATCGGCACTTCGTCCTTGTTCTTGCCTTTGGCCCGATATTCTTCCTCGATCTTCCACTCGATCGGCAGGCCGTGGCAGTCCCAGCCCGGCACGTAGTTCGAGTCTTTGCCGAGCATCTGCTGGGACCGGGTGACGAGGTCCTTCAGGATTTTATTGAGCGCGTGGCCGATATGAATGTTGCCGTTGGCGTAGGGCGGCCCATCGTGCAGTACAAAACGCGCCCGCCCCGCGGAGTCCCGGCGCAGCTTTTCGTAGAGCCCGATCCGCTGCCAGCGTGCAAGAATCTCGGGCTCCTTCTGAGGCAGGCCGGCGCGCATCGGAAAATCGGTCTGCGGCAAGTAGAGCGTCGCGGAATAGTCCGGCGCGCCGGTTTTTGCCACCTTTTCAGGCTTGTTCATTCGTCTCTGGCTCGAAGCCGTCTGCATGGATTTCGGGGATAGCCGGCTTCTAGAGCATTTTTCTTCGAAGTGGAATCGGCGATCAGGTGGCCGGCCGGAGAGCTGATCCGGACTTTCATGTGCTAGCGTCCTCATCTTGAAAGGATGTTTGCCACGATGCTTGTAACACTTGTCGCTCTACTCGCCGCTGCGGTGCTTCTGGTTTCGCTCACGCGGCGCCTCGGTCTTGGCAGCATCCTGGGCTACCTCGTCGCCGGGCTCCTGATCGGCCCGTCGGGGCTGCGTCTCGTGACTGATGTCGAGAGCATCAGCGAGATCAGCGAGCTCGGCGTCCTAATGCTCCTGTTCATTATCGGCCTCGAGCTCAGGCTGCCGCGCGTCTGGGCGATGCGACGGTCGGTCTTCGGCCTCGGAACGGCTCAGGTTATCGTCACCGGCGCCGTTCTCGGCGGAGCGGCCTATTGGGCGGGAGCTGCTTGGGCGGGAGCGACGATCCTCGGTTTGGGCTTGGCGCTTTCCTCGACCGCAATCGTGCTGCCGCTCCTGGCCGAGCGCAACCTTTTGGCGCTGACGTCCGGTCGCGACAGTTTCGCGGTCCTGCTTTTCCAGGACCTTGCCTCGGTCCCGCTCATCGCCCTCATGCCCGCACTCGCCGGGCACCATCCCGATGGGCCGATCTGGATTGCGCTGCTCAAGGCGGCGGCCGCAGTGGCGATTATTCTTCTTGGCGGCCGCTTCCTGTTGCGGCCGGTCTTCTTGGCCATTGGCGGCGCGCGGACCCGCGAAGTCTTCACCGCGACCGCGCTGCTTATCGTCGTCGGCGCAGCCGCGATCGCCGGCGGTGCCGGTCTGCCGCTGTCGCTTGGCGCCTTCGCCGCCGGCGTGGTGCTGGCGGAATCCGAATATAGGCACGAGTTGCAAGCCGACATCGAGCCGTTCGAAGGATTGCTTCTCGGCCTCTTCTTCATGTCGGTCGGCATGTCGACGGATGTCGCGCTGATCGCGCGCGAGCCCGCACAGATCGCGCTCGGAGTGGTGTTGCTCGTGGTCGCGAAGGCGCTGCTCGCCTTCGGACTCGGTCGCCTGCGCGGGCAAAATCCGGTCACCGCGATCCGCTTTGGCCTCGCCATCGCGCAGGGAAGCGAATTCGCCTTCGTTCTCTTCGGCGCGGCGGTTTCGGCAGGCGCACTGGAGAAAACCGCGGTCGAGCGCGCAACGCTCGTCATCGCGCTGTCGATGCTGATAAGCCCGCTTCTGTTCGCCGCGTCGGAGCGCTGGCTCATACCTCGTTTGATGCAGAGAGCGCCGCGGCCGCCCTCGCGGCTCGAGGAGGCACGCCCTGCACCCGTGGTGATATGCGGGTTCGGCCGTTTCGGGCAGATTGTCGGCCGCGTTCTTTTGATGCGGGGCATCAAGTTCAATGCACTCGACTCGGAGGCTGGCAATGTCGAAACCGTGCGGCGGTTCGGTTATCTCGCCTTTTTTGGCGATCCGACGCGTCTTGAACTGTTGCGCGCCGTCGGTGCCGATCAGGCGAAGGTCATAGTGGTCGCGTTACCCGATGCGGAGGCCGTGGTGAAGGTCTCGCAGCTCGCGCGCGAACACTTCCCGCAAGCCAAGATCTACGCGCGCGCCAGAAATCGCCGGGTCGCGCATTCGCTCATCGATGCCGGCGTGCACGAGTTCGTGCGTGAGACGTTTCTCTCCAGCTTACGTTTGGGCGAATTGGTCCTCCTCGGCCTCGATTTCGATGAGGAGGATGCACGGCGCACCGTCGAAACGTTCCGCGAGCGCGATGAGCAGATGCTGATCGACCAACACGAATTCTATGATGACGAAACGAAAGTCATACAAACGGCAGCGCAGGTCAGCGAAGAGTTGAAAAGCCTGTTCGAAGCGGATGCTGCGACTTGAGGACCTTTGCGATGCGTCCACTTCACCTCATCGCTCTGAATGCGCTGATCATGGTCGCGGTGGCGTGGGTGCCCTCTCATACACGTGCTGCCGAAATCGATAAGTGCCCCGATATGGTCGCCGGCACGCTGATTTGGCGTGCCGCGCTCCAGCCGGATCAGGCCGGGATCACCTTCGTCGGCCACGCGACATTCCTTATCGAAAGTCCAGGCGGCACCACCGTTGCGACCGACTACAACGACTACGTCAGACCAAAAATCATACCGACCGTCGCCACGATGAATAAGGCGCATTCGACGCATTATAGCCTGCATCCCAATCCCGCGATCGCCCATGTGCTGCGCGGCTGGAACCCGGATGGCGGACCGATCCACCACGATTTGAACGTCGGCGATATGCATATTCGCAACGTGCCGACCAATATCCGCAGCTGGGAGGGCGGCACCGAATACGACGCGAACTCCATCTTTATCTTCGAGACCGCGGGTCTTTGCATCGCCCATCTCGGGCATTTGCATCACCCGCTGACATCGGAGCACCTGAAACAGGTCGGCCATATCGACGTGCTGCTTGTGCCTGTCGACGGCAGCTACACGCTCGATACGCCCGGCATGATGGAAGTCATCGATGCGCTTCGCGCACCGCTGATCCTGCCAATGCACTATTTTGGGCCCGCGACGCTCAACCGATTTCTCGATGTCGCGCGGGGAAAATACGAGATCGAGTTCCGCCCGAGCCCAACGATCGAGGTCTCGCGCTCGAGTCTCCCATCGCGCCCCAAAATGCTGATCCTACCGGAGCGACACTATTAACGCGATCCGCCCGACGCCAGCATCTGCCGCGCGCGTGCAGCGTCTTTGCGCATCTGCTCGACGAGCGCTTCGGCGCTGTTGAACTTCTCCTCGCCCCGAATGAAATCGATAAAGGCGACCTCGGCCATCTTGCCGTAGAGATCGCTGTCGAAATCGAAGAGATAAATTTCGAGCAGCGCTGGGCCATCGTCGAAGGTCGGACGCCGGCCGAAACTCGCGACGCCGCCATATGTCACGCCTTCGACGTTCATGGTAACGGCGTAAATGCCGTGCATCAGGCGGCATGAGGGGTCCGGCACGATATTGGCGGTCGGAAAGCCGAGTTCGCGACCGCGTTTTGCGCCGCCGACGATTTCGCCTTCGATCAGGAAGGAATGACCGAGCAGCTCGCGCGCGCGCCGCACGTCGCCGGCCTGCAGCGCCTCGCGAATGGCGGTCGATGAAACTGCATCCAGGCTTCCCGAGGCATCGTAGGTGATCTTATCGACGATTTCGACGGCGAAGCCGTTGCGCGCGCCCGCCACTTTGAGAAATTCAGGCGTGCCGGCGCGCTTCGCACCGAAATGAAAATCGTAACCGGCAACGACGCCGCCGACCGCGAGTCGCTCCACGAGCACTTTGGCGACGAAGTCTTCGGCTGAAAGCTGCGCCAGCGCGGCATTGAAAGTGAGCACGATCATGCCGTCGAGACCCATGCGATCGAGGATCGCCTCCTTCGCCTCGGATGGCGTCAAGCGAAAGATCACGCTTTTGCCGGCGAAGAAATCAGCCGGATGCGGCTCGAACGTCAGCAAAGCGCAAGGACGGCCAAGGCGTTTCGCCAAGCCCAAGGCGCGTACGATCACACCGGCGTGGCCGCGATGAAGTCCGTCGAAATTTCCTAAGGCAACGACAGCCCCCTCCAGTCCTCTCGGCGATGAGGCGGGATCGATTGCGACAACGAAGGAACGAGGAAGTGTGCTCACGCAACAATCAACAGCGCCGCGGGATCACGCCGCCTCGCGAACATCGGGCAGGACCTCTGCCGCGCGCGGAACGGCGGGAGCGCCCACCCATCGCGTGTGAGCAGGTATTTCTTCGCCCTTCATCACGACAGTAAGAGGCCCAAGCCGCGCGTAATCGCCGACATTTGTGTCATAGAGCACGGTCGAACCGGCGCCAACTGTGACGCCGTCGCCGATATGAACGCGGCCGACCTTCATCACGCGATCTTCGTAGAGATGCGTCTGCAGTGCGGAGGCGGTGTTCAACGCGCAATAGTCTCCTACGGTGACGCAATCGAACTCGGTGATGTCGGTCATGTCCGAATAGACGCCTTTGCCGAACTTCGCTCCAAAGAGACGCAGCATCCAAGGCAGGAAGGGGGTGCCGCGCAAATGTTCGAGCAGAACGCGGCCCGCGAGCCCCCAATAAAGCACGGCAACCGCCTCAGTGCGCATGGCCCAGAAGGACCACATCGGCCTCACCACCGGCTCGTAGCGGCCCATCGTTGCCCATTTAACCGCGATCACGATCATCACCATCGCCATCGAAATCACAACGGACGTAATGAGGAACTGTCCCGCGACGAGAGCAACCCGGCCTTCGATCAAGTTCGGCCCGAACCATTCGACCGCCCACGTTCCGAATGTGATGAACAGCATGTTCGGAAGCGAGATGTGAACTGCCTCGAAACAGGCACGCATGAATTTCTTCCAGCGCGGCGCTTCATAAGTCCAGTTACCGGCCGCCTCGAATTTCTGCCGCACGGGCAGCTTGATCGGCGGCGAGCCGAACCAGGTATCACCCTCCGATAATTCCGAATTGGCCGGCGGCTTCGACTTGATGCCGATGAGCGCACCTGTTGGAATGGCTGATCCCGGCGGCACGACGCCGTCATTGCCGACGAATACACGCGAACCGGTCTTCACGCGTTCAAGATGCATCCAGCCGCGGCGGATGTCTTCATCACCAAGGACAACCTCGTCGGCGATAAAACATTTGTCGCCGATCTCGATGAGATCGTAGCGGCCGGCGAGATTAGTCGAGATTTCCGAATCCTTGCCGATCTTGGCGCCCATCAGGCGATACCAAGCGCGCATGTAGACGGTTGCGAAGAGCGACGACAAAGTCTCGAGCGTGACTTCCGTCGTCAACGCAACCGTCCATTTCCGCATATAGAAACTGGAGTGAACGGAATATGTGCCTTCGGTGACGCGCGGCAGAATGAGCCATCGAGCGGCGGCCATGAAGCCGACCGTCACGATGACCAGGGCGAAGGAGGTCGGCCAAGCCATGATGGGGATCGACAGCATGTACCGAAAGCGATCGATCGAGCTCAGCCCCATGATGCTGTCGACCTGATCGAAAACCCAAAAGGCGGGGAAAATCGGCAGAAGGCCAAGTGGCGGAATGGCCAATAAAAGCACGGTGTGAAGGAACGTGTTGATACTGCGCCGTGCGACGGAGGCGGATGGCGGCATATCGAGGGCGGCGACATCTACGCTGCCAGCCGTACGCCCGGGCGAGCCATCATAGATTTCGCAATCGCGGACGTGCGTACCTGACGAGAGAGAGGTGAGATCCCGCAATTCGGCGCTCTCGCCGACGATCACGTTTTCCTCAAGCGTGCAGGACGAACCGATATAGGCGTCGTCGCCAATCTCAATCGAGCCGATGATAAGTTCGTTGCCCTCGACGCGCGCATTGCCGAGGCGCACTTTTGAACCGATGCTCGCCCCGGCGCCGATCGAAATGAGATCGACAGCGCCGATCTCGATGTCGCCGATCAACGCATCCTCGCCGACCTTGGCCCCGAGCGCGCCGAGCAAGTAGCGCATCAATGGCGAACCCTGGAACCACTTCAGGTGCGTCAACGTGATCAGCCGTTGAACGAGCCAAAGCCGATAGTAGTAGACACCCCAGAGCGGATAGCGGCCGGGCTGTATGCGCCCGATGATCAGCCATTTGCCGGCAATCGCGATCGCCACCGTTGCGACATTGATGCAGGAATAAACACTCAGCAGCGAGACGATCTCTTGAAAAAGGCTCGTGTCCGGGTCCGTCAGCAGCATGTAGCTGACGAAAACGCCAAGCCATTGCGCCGTTTGTATCGCCATGAGGATCGGCAGCACTGCAGCCTGCGCGAGGCCGCAGAGAAAACGGCGCCTAAGTGGTGGAGGCTCGAACGAAAGGTCCTGCATGGGCGCAGCGACGGCGGCTTTGCCATCGAGAAGACCGCCGACCGCACGTAGCGTTCGCGCCGCATATACGTCCTGCAGAGTGATCGAATGCAGCCGCGGTATCTCGCGCACGGCCGAAACAAAGCGAGCCGCGAGCAAGGAATGGCCGCCAAGCTCGGTGAAGAAATCGGCGTCGAACGGAATGGATTGCGGCGGCAGCACGCGTTTGGCTGCAGCCAGCAGGGCCGCCTCGGTGTCCGTGCGCGGCTCCTCCTGCTCGTCCGCTACGGCCAACACGGAAAGCGGTACCTTTTTCAGAAGATTGCGATTTACTTTGCCGGACGCGAGCTTCGGCAGGTTGTCCGTGAACTCATAACGCTGCGGCAGCATGTAAGCCGGCAAGCGATCCTTAAGCTGGGATCGAAGCTGCTTGGCATCGAGATTGGCGCCGCCCTGGGCGACAATGAAGGCGACGAGCTCATCGATGCCATCGTCAGTGCGTAATACGACCGCAGCGTGAGAGATACCCGGCAGATGGGTGAGAAGAGATTCAATCTCCCCCAGCTCCACGCGAAAGCCTCTGATCTTCACCTGATCGTCGATGCGGCCGCGAAAGCCGATATTGCCGCTATTATCGACAAGAACCGCGTCCCCGGATCGATAAAGGATGGGATCGGAGCCCTCGCTATCGAAAGGATTTGCGATGAACTTGTCACGCGTAAGTGCATCACGTTTCAGATAGCCCTTCGCTACGCCAGGCCCACCGATCAGCAACTCGCCTTCAATGCCTGCTCCGAGAAGCTGCAGAGCTTCGTCGACGACATAGCAGGTATAGTTTGGAATGGGCTTTCCGATTGTCACGGCCTCGCGCGGATGCACCTCCGCGACAGTCGCGACCACAGTTGCTTCCGTAGGGCCATATGAATTGAAAATGCTGCGCCCGGGTTTGCACCAACGACTGGCGACGATCGGCGGACAGGCTTCCCCTCCGAGGATGATGACCCGCAGCGACGGGATATCGCGCGGCATCATCGCAAGCAGCGTCGGTACCGTATCCAACACTGTGATGGCGTTTGCCTCCATCACATCTGGCAGCCGCTCGGCTTCCCCCATTATCTCCGGCGTGGCAACAAAGAGGGTTGCCCCGACAAGATAGGGCAACCAGATTTCTTCCATCGAAAGATCGAAGGCGACTGAGGCGCCCTGAAAGACGATATCCGAGGAGCGGAGCTTATAGATTTCGTTCGCGGCGCGCAGGAAATGACAGATGTTGCGGTTGGTGATGACGATGCCTTTCGGCATTCCCGTCGAACCCGAGGTATAAATGAGGTAAGCCGGGTGATCCGGATTGGCGCCGAGCACACGCGCATCCACGACCTGGCTGTCGTCGTCATCGATGAAGTCGGCAGGAATGAGCAACGGGCACGGCATGCTGCCGTGCGTCTTCTCGGCAAACGCAGCCGACGTCAGAAGCCCCTTGGCCTCGGCATCGTGTAAGCAAACGGCAATGCGCTCAACCGGCGCATCGGCGTCGAACGGCAGCCAAGCCGCACCGGTTTTTGCAACGCCAATCTGCGCGACGAGAAGATCGACCCCACGCGGCATCCACAAGCCGACGACATCGCCGGGCCTGATCCCGCGCTTGATAAGACCGCGCGCTATCGCGGTCGCTTCATGATCCAGTTCCGCATAGGTGAGATGGCGTCCCGGGCCGGCCATCGCCTTCTTGCTGGAATGCGCGGCGGCCGTAGCGGCGAAAATCTCGGAAAGAATCTCATCTCGCAAGAGGTCAGGCAGAAGCGGGCCCTGCAGCATGGCACGATTCAATATGCGCGGGGGGGAGACCGGGGCCTCAGCGTGCGGACGAGCCGTTTCCCGAGCGACGTCCAATGCCGTATGGGTCATGCGAGACTCAACCCGCCGGTTTACGTGCGGACCGGCGAGAAAGCGCGGCGGCGGCCCCACATCCCCGGCCGGAAGACTTTTCTTGGCGAACTTGCTTTCACGTTCGATCCGTCCGCGTGAAGCGCAACCGGTGCCGTAGCTGAACGCATCGGATTAACATAAGTTCTCAGAGGAACATACTCGTTCAGAGGTGAACGGTTCCCGAATGGGAGGTTTAATCCCGCGCTGCAGCAATATCGGGGGCGGCCGGGTGCTTCATGCCGACAATGTGGTAGCCGGCATCGACATGCAGGATTTCGCCAGTCACGCCGCGCGCCATGGGCGAGAGGAGATAGGCGGCGCTCTCGCCGACCTCGTCGATAGTTACCGTGCGCCGCAGCGGCGAGTTGTATTCGTTCCACTTTAGAATGTAGCGGAAATCGCCAATTCCCGACGCCGCCAGCGTCTTGATCGGGCCGGCGGAGATGGCGTTGACCCTGATATCTTTCACGCCGAGATCGGCCGCGAGATAGCGGACTGACGCTTCAAGCGCAGCCTTGGCGACGCCCATGACATTATAGTGGGGCATCCATTTCTCGGCGCCGTAATAAGTGAGCGTCAGCATGGAGCCGCCGCTTTTCATCAGCTTTTCGGCGCGCTGCGCAACCGCCGTGAAGGAGTAGCAGGAGATGAAGAGCGACTGCGCAAAATTTTCCGGCGACGTATCGATGTAGCGACCGGTAAGTTCGTCCTTGTCGGAAAAGGCGACACAGTGCGCGACGAAATCGAGCCCGCCCCAAAGCTTGTCGATTTCCGCGAACGCCGAGTCGAGCGTCTGTGGATCCATGACGTCGCAATGGCCGAGAACATGGGCGTCGAGTTCCTGTGCGAGGGGACGCACACGCTTTTCCAGTGATTCCCCCTGGAACGTGAGCGCAAGCTCAGCACCCGCTTCACGTGCCGCTTTGGCAATGCCCCAGGCGATCGAGCGAGTGTTGGCCACGCCGAGGATAAGTCCTCGCTTGCCAGCAAGGATGCCGGTTGTCAGCTTGGACGTGGTCATTTCATTCACGTACCTTCAAAGCTTGGCCGTAGCGGCCATGATGTCCGGCTTTAGAGGGTGCCTCCCGGAAGCGCAAGGTCGGCGCTCAATGCGGCAAGCGGGCAGGAAAAATCTCGCCCCGAGCTGTGCCGGGACATAGTCAAGCGAACGTGCCCGGCCTAATATCGGTTCGGCGCTTCTTCGCGCTGTTGTTGCTGCAGGCAGGAATGTGACGTCGCGTGAGGCGATCGAGACTTTGACGCCGGGCTTGCGCCGCTACGCGCGTGCGCTCACCGGACTTGGCAACGCTGCCGATGAAATCGTTCAAGCGACGCTCATGCGTACGCTTGAGGAAGAACGACGTTGGCGCGACGATGAACTGAAGACGCGCGTCTACGCGACGTTGACGCAGCTCAATCGACAGCGTCAGCGCACGCAGGCCATCCGACGGCAAGGGGAAGCACCTGCCGGCAGAGGCGGCGGTGCTTCCATAAAGCCCGGCTCGCGGCGAGAGGCGATCTCCAAAGCACTCGACGTCCTTGCTATTGAGGAGCGCGAGGGATTGCTGCTCATCGTGCTCGAAGGCTTCAGCTACCAGGAGGCCGCAGAAATAATCGGGGCGCCAAAAGCAACCTTGGTCGCGCGGCTGATGCGCGCGCGCGCCGCGCTCGCCGCCGCTCAAGGCCTCGATCCGCGCTCGCGGCCGAACCTCTCGGCGCCGCAGCGCAGTGCCGGCCATCTGCGCCTGGTGAAGTAGGCCGCGCCGAATGGGCAAGGGGCAGGACCCCGTAACTGAGGCCGACCTTCACGCCTTCCTCGATGACGAGATGAGCGGGGAGCGCCGCGCCAAGGTCGCAGAACACCTCGAGCAGAAGCCGATCGATGCCGCTCTCGTCGATACTTGGCGCGTGCAGAACGAGGCGCTTCGCGGCGCCTTCGCGCGAATTGCGCGCGAAGCAGTGCCGCTGTCGTTGTCCCTTTCGCAGCCGCTTACCGTCCGCGCAACGACAATCCCGATCAGCACACGCCGTCTCGACCTCGCCCGGACCGCGCGCCAGCGGAAAGTAGCGATCGTCTCCGCAATCGCTTTCCTGGCTGGCTCCATTGCGGCGGCAACAGGTGCGATTGTCGTCCAGCACCTGCCCAATCTGTTGCGGCCCGAAGCAAATATCTCGACCACGGTCGGACGCCGTATCGCTACGCGAGCGGCTGCAATGTACCGCACCTTTGCCAACGACCGGACACGGCCTGTCGAAGTGGCCGCTGCTCAAAAGCCAGAACTCGGTCGGTGGTTTTCTGAGCGTACCGGGCTGTCGCTAATCC
>JAFAVH010000091.1 GCA_019242655.1 Methylobacteriaceae bacterium | reverse complement strand
CCTCGCTCGGCGATTTCGTTTTGGTCGGAGGGCAGGTCGGCGTCGCCGGACATCTGCATATTGGTGCCCGCGCCCAGATTGCCGCGCAATCCGGCATCGTGCGCGACGTTGATGCTGGTGCGCGTCTGGCCGGCACGCCGGCGCGGCCCGCGCGCGTCTATCTGCGCGACAAGCTTTCGCTTGATCGGCGCGGCGGAAAGAAAAAGCACCTTCGGTCAGAGGGCGCCGTCGCGGAATGACGCCGGGAGAGAATGACATGTTGGATCAGCGGACAAGCCTCGATGCGATGGACATCCTGCAGATCCTCAAATCGCTGCCACATCGCTACCCGTTTCTGCTCGTCGACAAAATCATCGACATAAGGGGTGATGAAGCCTGCATCGGTATCAAGAACGTGACGATGAACGAGCCGCATTTTCAGGGCCATTTCCCGGATCAGCCGGTCATGCCTGGCGTGCTCTTGATCGAGGGAATGGCGCAAACGGCGGGCGCGATCTGCATCCGCTCGCGGATGAGCGATGCGCCGCCACCGCTCGTCTATTTCATGACCATCGACAAAGCGAAATTCCGTAAACCGGTTCTGCCCGGGGATCGAGTCGAATTCCACATGCGCAAGCTCAATCAAAAACGCAGCATGTGGTGGTTCGAGGGAAAGGCTAAAGTCGACGGAACACTCGTCTGCGAAGCAGAGATCGGCGCATCGCTCGCCTCTGGAAAGGCTACGCCCTGAGCGGCGCCGCGCATAACGTGAAATCGCAAATGCCGCCGGCCTTTGTACATCCGCTCGCGCTCGTCGAGAACGGAGCGGAGCTCGGCGCCGGCACGGTCGTGGGTCCGTTCTGTCATGTCGGTCGCGATGTCGTGTTGCGCGATGGCGTCGAGCTGATCTCGCATGCCATCGTAGTCGGACACACAACGATCGGTGCGCGCACGCGCATCTTTCCGTTTGCATCGATCGGTCACTCTCCTCAGGATCGGAAATACGCGGGCGAGGCCTCGACTCTCGAAATCGGCGCCGACTGCATCATTCGCGAAGGCGTGACGATCAATCCCGGCACGGCCGGCGGCCGCATGGCGACGGATATCGGCGACCGCTGCACACTGCTCGCGCAGGCGCATGTCGCGCATGATTGTAGGCTTGGCGACGATGTGCTCCTCGCCAACAATGTCTTGCTCGCCGGACATGTGGAGGTTGGCGATCACGCAGTCCTTGGCGGGGGCGCTGCGGTACAGCAATTCGTGCGGATCGGTGCGCATGCCTTTCTCGGTGGGCTTTCCGGCCTCGAGAGCTACCTCATCCCATTTGGCTTTGCGGTCGGCAATCGCGCAGAACTCACCGGATTGAACCTAGTTGGGATGCGGCGGCGCGGATTTTCGCGTGAGTCGATCGATGCTTTGCGCGCTGCGTATCGCCTTTTGTTTGCGCCGGAGCGAACGCTCCGCGATCGTGCCGAGGAAATATTGCGAAACGTCGCATCGCCTGAAGTGCAGCAACTCGCGCGCTTCGTCACTGACGGCAACAATCGCAGTTTTTGTCTGCCGCGCGAAAGCGGGGAGATGCCGGAATGAATGCGCCGGCATTCGCGCGGCGCATGGTTCAGCCGGTGGACGGCAGAGAGTTCCATGTCTTCGTGATCGCCGGCGAGCCGTCAGGCGACTTGCTCGGCGCCGGTCTTATGCGCGCCATAGCGCGCAGAGCAGGGCGTGTGCGCTTCGCTGGCGTCGGCGGCTCGGCGATGGAACGCGAGGGGCTGACCAGCTTGCTTCCGCTGAGCGATATCTCGGTCATGGGTGTCGTGCCCGTACTGAGGCGATTGCCGCAGCTTATGGCCTCGATTGGCAGAATAGCTGACGCGGTGATTGCCGCGCAGCCGGACGTGCTCGTTATTATCGACAGCCCAGATTTCACGCATCACGTGGCGCGCCGCGTGCGCCGCGTGCGACTGGATCTACCGATTATCAATTATGTCGGCCCGAGCGTTTGGGCTTGGCGGTCCGCGCGCGCGCGCCGCATGCGCGGCTATATCGATCACGTTCTCGCGCTGCTGCCATTCGAGCCGGCTGAATATACGCGGCTCGGCGGGCCGGGTTGCACTTATGTCGGCCATCCCTTGATCGAGCAGAAAGCCTTATTGCGCCCGAGCGCAGACGAGCTGCCGCTGCGCGAGAGGGCTTCGCCGACTCTACTGGTCATGCCGGGTTCGCGCGAATCCGAGATTCAGCGCTTGCTGCCGATATTCGGACAGACACTCAAGCGCTTGAACGAGGCGCATTCATTTGAGATCATTCTGCCAACATTACCGTACCTGGAAGAGTTGGTGCAAAGGAAAATCCGGACGTGGGCCGTCAAGCCCGTTATCGTCGCGGCCCCAAGCGACAAACATGCAGCCATGCGACGCGCGCGTGCGGCACTCGTTGCTTCGGGAACCGCCACGCTCGAACTCGCCCTTGCCGGTGTCCCGATGGTCGTCGCTTATCGTGTTTCTCGGCTCGAGGAATTTGTGGCGCGGCGTATGTTGAAGATAGACAAGATCGCACTGCCCAACCTCATTCTCGACAGAGATGCCGTTCCGGAATGCGTGCAGGCTGATTGCTCCGCAGAGATGTTGTCGGAAGCACTCGCGCCGCTTCTGTCAGGTGGTACACAACGTGAGGGACAGCTCAAGGCTTTCGACGACCTAGCTCTACGTCTGAATGTCGATGCGCGAGAGATGCCGAGCGATCGAGCTGCAAAAATCGTTTTGAGGATGGCGGAAGGCGCGCGTTCCAGTGCGCAAGAGGCGGCATAAGCCGGGCATCGGCACCGTTTTTATTCTGCCGCCTGAGCCGACACCGCCGGTTGCCGCATCACAAATGCGTGTAAGATCTCGCGCAATCGCCGGCGCGCTTCGTTGGGCGTGAACGTATGGTCGGTGTTTTCGATGAGCTGCTTCCTGACGCCGGGCAGGGCGGTTGCGCGGCGGCCTTCCGGTCCCATGTAACGCTCGAGTTCGCTGAGTCCTGGATCGTTATCGCCATAAACAAGCAGAACCTGCGTGCCGCGTTGCGACAATTCTTCAAACCAGCGCTCGACCAGATTCTTTCCGCTCCAAGCCAAGCTGCCGCGCACGAACAAATTCGTCGCATGTCGCAGCCCAAATTTTACGAGCTGCTTCGCGCGCAACAGAGATCGCGCCAGCAATCCGCGCGCGCTTAGCGCGGCGATTGCTGCATCGCGCGCATTGATTTGAGCCGCAACTTCGGTTGCTTTCGTGCGACGCCATGCTTCGAGCTGGACAGCGTAGGCCGGACCCCAGATGAAACAGAGCTGATTGACGAGGGCAATTCGTGTGATGCGGCGGTCCGATATCGCGGCGTGAAAGGCTTGGTAGGCGCCGCTGCACGTCCCAAAGACAGTGAGATCGAGAATACCACGCGCCTGCAGCCAATCGATTGCGGCGCGCATGTCTTCGCTGAGCGCGCCATAGAGATGCGGGGCGCCCTCGTGCGAAGCCTCGCTATCACCGATGCCGGCGAGGTCGAATCGCAGGGAGGCAATGTCCGCGCGCGCGAGTTCACGCGCCATCTCGACATTCATGCGCGCCCAGCCGACGTGGTAAATCGCGCCGGCATTGACGAAGACGACCGCCTTCTTAGGCTGATGGCCGCCGAGGCCACGGCAAAAGATACCGGTAAGCCGGCCACCTTCGCCGAGCAGAGCTGGCGCTTCGATATAGCTGTCGCCAACGAGCACCGGCTTGCTTGCGATTATGGGAAGCGGTGCGCCGGCCGCTGCGCCAAGTGAAAGCCAACGCGTCAGATGCGCGATCGCGTGGGTTGGCACGACAGACGCCGTCGGATCGCACATCATCCGCGCGTAAGCCTCAAACGGTGTGTTCTCGATTGTCGGGCTCAGTGCGGTCAGGCGCTGAGGAAGTGCTTTCTGCGGCGCGTCGTCGGGATGCATCAAAAGCATGCGCGGCGTGCCGGCAATCGTCGTGCGTGGCCAATCGGGGCGCGACAGCGCCTCGATTGTCTCGCGCGCGACTCGAAAACCCGCAACCTCGAGTCCGTCGAAAGGCGCGGCTGTCGCGTCTGGGACGACGAGCAGATGCGCAAGGGCCTTCAACTCGCGCACATAGGTGCGCCCGGACCTCGGCGGCGCGAGCAACGCAAGTGCACAAATGTCGTCGCGATTTGCGGCGGCACAGGCTGCGAGCAGGGCGCCGAGCCGCAAACCTACAAGTGCGACTTCCCCGACGCCGGTTTCCCGGCGGATGAGATCGACCGCCGCACCGATATTCGCAATCCAGGTTCGAACCCGATCAGGGTCCTCGCCGCTGCCGGCGGAATCCGCGGTACCGTGATAGTCGAACCGCAGGACCGGCAGACCGGCGCGGGCGAGCGCCTCGGCGAGGTCGTGCATCGTGCGCCGGCTGCAAAGTTCCTCGTAGCCAAAGGCGCTGCAAAGCACGACGCCGCGGCCCCCCGCGGCCGGGTGCAACCAGCCGACGCAGTCGTCAAACGCAACGGGAACGATCGAGGCCACCTCGCCCTCGCGGATTTACGCCGCGAGCATGGGCGAGAGGCATTGAGATGCGGTGAATCGAACCCCAGAGATCAGTAGCGGGCGACCACCGGGTCCGGCGCACCCCACCCGAAGTGATAGTTCAGGCCGACCCGAGCGATATGGTACATCGACCGCGTTCCGAACCCGGCCTGACC
>JAFAVH010000050.1 GCA_019242655.1 Methylobacteriaceae bacterium | reverse complement strand
CGGTCGCCTGCGCGACTTGATCGAGCCGTTCACGAAAATGCCGCCCCGCCGCCTCTCGGTCCATCCCCATCCCGCGCGTTGTCGAAGGGCGCGGCTTGCCCCATCGGGTCGGGTCGGTCAAGGCTGCGCCCGATCCATGCGCGCGCTGCGGAAGGCCCTTCGCTATCTCTTTTTCGTCGGCCTCGCGCTCGCTGCACTGTTAGCCGGGCTGATCGTGCTCTGGCGCGCGGTGCCGCCGGTCTCAACCTTGATGCTTGGCCGTTGGATCACCTTTCGCGGCGTCGAGCGCATCTACGTGCCGCTGTCGCGCATCTCACCGCGTCTGGTTGCGGCGGTCATCACATCCGAGGACGCGCAGTTTTGCCGCCATCACGGTGTCGACTGGGGCGCGTTGAACGAGGTGATCACGGACGCCGACGATGACGGGCCGTCACGCGGCGCCTCGACCATCACGATGCAGACGGCGAAGAACCTGTTTCTGTGGCCGCAGCGCTCGACCATCCGCAAGGGATTGGAAATTCCGCTCGCGCTCGTGCTCGACCGCGTCTGGGGCAAAAAGCGCGTGCTCGAAGTCTATCTCAACATCGCCGAATGGGGCGACGGGCTCTTTGGTGTCGAGGCCGCGTCCCGTCGCTATTTTCACAAAAGCGCGGCCGATCTCACGCAGCGCGAAGCGTCGCTGCTCGCGACCGCGCTGCCCAATCCGATCTTGCGCGATCCAAGCCGGCCGAGACGTCGGCATGCCGTGCTCGCGGCGATCAACGCGGGGCGGGTCACGGGGGCTGAGGGCTATCTGGGGTGCGTGAGGTGAGAGGGGCGGGTTGCTGCATCCGCTTGCCATGTCAATCCGAAGGGATTATGGTCATATTTGTGGAGAAATGACCATTATGCCTGCTTACCCCCTGGCGAAAGCAAAAGAGCAGTTGTCGCGCTTGATCGATAGGGCTCTCGCCGGTGAAGAGATCACGATTACGCGCCATGGGAAGCCGGTCGTAGATTTACGCCCGCGATTATCGGGCGGACAAGGCAGGCCCTCGTCCGCCTTGATCGATGAAATAACTTCACGTGCGAAACTATTGCCGCGATTGAACGAGCGCGCTGCTGACATTATTCGCGCGATGCGTGATGAGGAGCGGTGACCGTCTACCTTGACACGTCGGTCATTGTTGCACTGGTCGCCGAGGAACCCACCTCGAAAATTGTCCGACACTGGTTTCGAAACGCGACCGATCGATTGATCGTCAGCGATTTGGTACGGTTGGAGTTTTCCGCATTTGTCTCGCGCGCTGTTCGGACGAAGCGATTTGACGCCGATCAAGCGGCGCTCGCACTCAAGAGCTTCGAAGAACTGCGTAAATCGTGCGATGTCCTTGAGCATACGCCGAGGGATTTCAGTCGTGCCGACGAACTCATCAGAGAGTTTGCAACGAAACTCGCCGCTGCAGATGCTTTGCATCTGGCGAGCGCGCTTGCCGCGAATATGAGCTTGCTGACATTGGATACGCGGTTGCAGGATGCGGCTAGATCAAACGCAGTTGCGATAATTGCCGTTGGCTAATTTAAGCCGCTCGTCTGCGAAACAATTGGGACGCATTCAGTACTCACCCCGCCTGCACGAAGCTCTCCAGCACCATCTTGCGGCCGGCCTTGTCGAAATCGACGGTGAGCTTGTTGCCGTCGACGAGAGCGACCGTGCCCGGCCCGAATTTCAGATGAAAGACGCGCGCGCCCTTGGCGAAAGACGATTTGCCGGTTGACGTGGCGACAAGCTCGCCTTCGATCTGCATCGGGCCGCGGCGTGAGGACGAGCCCCATTCGTTGTTGCCGCCGCCTTTGCCCCACGCGTTGGCGCGTTCGCTGAATCCGCCATTGCCACCGCGTCCGCCATTATTGCCAGCCGCGTTGCGGCGCGCCTGCGCGCGCTGCCAGCCCGGTGTCGCGTAGCTCGACGCATACGTATCCATGTTCTCGAAACGCGACACGCCGTAGCCGCCGTAACTTGACGCGCCCGGCGCCTCGACGACCTCGACATGGTCGGCCGGAAGATCGTCGAGAAAACGCGAGGGGATCGTCGTCTGCCAGAGGCCGCGAATGCGCCGGTTCGTGGCGAAGGTGATCTTGGCGCGGCGCTTGGCGCGCGTCAGCCCCACATAGGCGAGACGCCGCTCCTCTTCGAGGCCGGCGCGGCCGTTGTCGTCCATCGAGCGCTGCGAGGGGAAGAGACCTTCTTCCCAGCCGGGAAGGTATACCGTTTCGAATTCGAGACCCTTCGCCGCGTGCAATGTCATGATCGAGACGCGCTCTTCCGACTCTTTGTTCTCGGCGTCCATGACGAGCGAGATATGCTCGAGGAAGCTCGCGAGGTTGGGGAATTCATCCATCGCGCGCACGAGCTCTTTGAGGTTCTCGAGCCGGCCCGCCGCTTCCGCCGTGCGATCGCGCTGCCACATCTCGGTGTAGCCCGACTCCTCCAAAATCGCCTCGGCAAGCTCGGGATGCGGCTTCGCATCGATCATCGCCGACCAGCGGGTGAAATCGGCGAGCAGATCGCGCATCGTCTGGCGCGGTTTCGCCTTGATCTCGTCGGTCTCGATCAATGCACGCGCCGCCATCATCAGTGGCACGTTCTGCCGCCGCGCATAATCGTGCAGCATTTGCAGGGTCGCGTCGCCGAGCCCGCGCTTCGGCACATTGATGATGCGCTCGAAAGCGAGATCGTCGGCCGGCTGCGCAACGCAGCGCAAATAGGCGAGCGCATCGCGGATTTCGGCGCGCTCATAGAAACGCGGACCGCCGATGACGCGATAGGGCAGCCCAAGCGTGATGAAACGCTCTTCGAATTCGCGCATCTGATAGGAGGCGCGAACGAGGATCGCGATCTCCTCGAGCGAATGCTTCTGCCGCTGCAGCTGCTCGATATCTTCGCCGATATAGCGCGCTTCTTCTTCCGAATCCCAGACGCCGGTGACCTGCGGCTTTGCGCCGAGCTCGCCATCGGTGAAGAGCGTCTTACCAAGACGGCCCTGGTTGCGCGCGATGAGATGCGAGGCTGCGGCGAGGATATGCCCGGTCGAACGGTAATTGCGTTCGAGTCGGACGACTTTCGCCCCGGGAAAATCCTGCTCGAAACGCAGGATGTTGTCGACATCGGCACCGCGCCAGCCGTAGATCGATTGATCGTCGTCGCCGACGCAGCACACATTGCGACGGCCCTGCGCCAGCAATTTCAGCCAGAGATACTGGATCGTGTTCGTATCCTGGTATTCGTCGACCAGGATGTAACGGAAGCGCCGCTGATAATCGGCAAGCACGTCCGCATTGTCGCGGAACAGCCGCACGCATTCGAGCAGAAGATCGCCAAAGTCGGCGGC
>JAFAVH010000219.1 GCA_019242655.1 Methylobacteriaceae bacterium | reverse complement strand
GCCCGGCGCGAGCGCCGGGCTTCCCGGTGTATTTGTGACGGCTGCTTAGTAGCGGGTGCCTGGATAGGCGCTGCGGCCCGTGTTTAGGTCGTCACGCCGCATGGCGCGCTGTTCATTGTTGCGATGGATTCCATAAGCGCATCCGGCCGCGGCGCCGAGACCGCCATGGCCGACGAAATGGCCGGCAATGCCGCCGACAATCGCGCCTTTAAGGCAGCCGGCTTCGGCTGGAGCGCTGGCGAGCGCCGCAAAACCGAGCGCGGCAGCGGCGAGTGCGATAACCTTCATGCCAAGACCTCCCGTGTGTTGGCGTCGGCTCGAAAACTAATTCCAGCGTCTAAGGTTGCATTGTTCGTCTTAAGTTGATGCTGCCGCGTCGATCAAAACCATGGAACGAAACGCGTTATTCCTCATTTCCGGTCACCAACACGGGAGACACGCGATGAACATCAAACTCGCTGTTTTGACCGCCGGCTTCGGCTGCACCCTTGCCGGCGCCGCATTCGCCATGCCAATGGCCACGCCGTCGGCAGACACGGCGGCTACGCCTGTGCGGATGATCTGCAACGAATACGGCCGCTGCTGGGATCGCGCCGATAATCCCGGTGAGGCGATCGCCCGCGGCGTTGTCCGCGGGCTCGAGGGCCGCAGCGTTTATCGCGGCGACCGCGACTTCGACCACGATCGCGGCTTGCACCGCGGCTGGGATCGCGACCGCGGCTACGGTTCCCGCCATCGTTGGGATGACGACGATTGAGCATCCCCGCGTAGACTGAGGGCTCCCACTCGGGAGCCCTTTTCTTTTGGCGCGGCATCCTGTGCGGAGGCGGTGACTACTTCTTGTTTTCCTCGCAGAATTTCAGCGCGGCCAGCGCCTCGCCGAGCCGCGGCGTCTCGAATTCAGTGTCGTCGTCATCATCATCCTCGAAATCGAGCGAGATGCGCTTCGCTTTGCCGAGCATATCGAGGATCGACTGATTGAACTCGAAAGTTCCGCGCACGGTCGTCTTGTCCATCACCTCCCACTTCGCCTTCTTCATGATTTTGGCCTGATCGGTACTGAAATCGGCGTTGACGATCTTGTCGTCCTTGTCCCATTCCCAACCTTCATAGATCAGGACGATGACGATCGCGTCCTTGGAATAGGTAAGCACGATCACGTTCTGGTCGGCGTCCGTGTCCTTATACGAGCGGCTTGCATTGCAATGCTCATCTTGCGTGCGCTTTTCAATCTCCCAATCGCCGACCTTCGTTTGCGCGAGAGCCGGCGCGGACAAACCGGCAAGTAACGTCGCGGCAAGAAGAGTACGTTTCATCTTTGTCAGCTCCCGGCCAAATTTTGCGAAGCTCAGCACCTCTCACGCAAAGGCGCAAGACGGGACGTTACGGGCGAGGTGAAGTCCGATGGTTACCGAATGGGACGGCCGCGTGCGACGCCTACAGCGTCTCGACGTTTGCCGGCGTGATGACCTCGATCTCCGTCGGCGCGGTCGTGCATTCGCCGACGATCTTGCGCCACTCTTTAAGATGCGTCGAACGCGCATGCGCGCCGAGCGCGTCACGCGATGTCCATTGCTCGACAAAGACGAAACGCGTCGGGTCGGACACGCTTTCATGTAAATCGTAAAGCAGGCAGCCCTCTTCCTTGCGCGTCGCTGCGATGCATGCGGCGGCGCCCCGCTTGAAGTCCTCGCGTTTTTCCGGCTTCACGCTCGCCGTTGCGATCACATAGATCATCATCGCTCCCTATCGATTTATTGTTGCCGCATGGCGATGCGCAACAAACCGATCATCTCGTCTATAGCCGGTTTGCGGGTGCCATTCTCCGCGGCGTAGTTCACGCCGGCTTCGAGATGCTGGGAGATCACGAGTAGCGCCACTTCGCGCACGGCGGCGGTGATCGCGCTCGCCTGCTGGACCTCGTCGCCGCAATAGCGGTCGTTCTCGATCATTTGGCGAAGGCCGCGTACCTGACCTTCGACCCGGTTCAGCCGCTGGAGAAGCGGCTCTTTCTCTTCCGGCGTGCGCTGTAGATAAAGCCGGTCGTCTCTGAAATCATATTGCATGGCAAACCGCGCCCTCACGCGCCGCGCATGCGGAACACCCCCGCCGCATCCGCCACGAGCCTTGCGGGGCCTGCGAAGCAGCCGCTCCGGTCCCGTCAACTTGGCAATTTATGACGAGAGTGTTGCAGGAGCAACAGAGCCAGCCCGGGAAACCAGAAAACCGAGCAAAATCCGTAATATCCCGGCTTCTGACGCGCGCCTCTGTACTTTTGCGCAAGCCGCGCAAAGATCAATCGCATGACCGATGGAAAACGCCACGGCAGTACGCCGCCGCAGCAAAACAACGATCCGCGCCGCACCTCCAATCCGCCGAGCGGGGACGCCAAGCGCGCACCGGCGACGGAAAAGACCCCGAAATCATCGCCGGATGCGGCGATTGCTCCCGAGAAATTGAACGCCGAGAACGACAAGTAGGCCTCGCGCGGCCTTAAAGGCCGTGGCTCCGGCGCCTACGTGAATGGTCACTAAAGCGGTCGGGCAACCGTGCGCGCAAGCTTGGCAACCAAAAAGCCACACTCCGCAGAATATGCTGAACCGCACGGCCCGAGCTGCGTTGACAGCGGCAGCTTTGGTTTTACGCTGCGCTGCACAGTAAAGCGGCAGCAGGTGCTTAATGGGCGGAAGGCGGGTCTGATGTACGGCTACCCCTACCAGGTCTACGAGTGGATGCACATGGCGCTTGCGCCCGCTCGCGCCGTCTCCGATGCCACTGCGCTTGCTTTCAAAAACCCGCTCAATCCACTTCGCGACACTTACCTCGGGCGCAATCTTGCGGCCTCCGCGGAGCTGTTTGAGCGGATGACGCGGCGCTACGGCAGGCCGTCATTCGGACTGGCCAAGACAATCGTCGACGGCGAGGAGGTCGCCGTAACCGAGAATGTCGTTTGGGAGCGCCCGTTCTGTAAGCTCATCCATTTCGAGCGCGCCACGACGCGGCTGCGCCGGCCGCAGCCAAAGCTCCTTATCGTCGCGCCAATGTCCGGCCATTATGCGACGCTGCTACGCGGCACCGTCGAGCAGTTCGTGAAGACGCATGACGTCTACATCACCGATTGGGCCGACGCGCGCATGGTGCCGCTCGGCGACGGCCGCTTCGATCTCGACGATTACATCGACTACCTCATCACGATCTTTCACAAGCTTTCGCGCGAGACCGACGGCATTCCGCTGCATACGCTCGGCGTTTGTCAGCCCTCGGTGCCGCTGATCTGTGCGATTGCACGAATGGAAGCGGTGAGCGATCCGAACGTGCCGGCCTCGATGACGCTGATGGGCGGCCCCATCGACACGCGCTGCAGTCCGACCGCCGTCAATCTGCTCGCCGAGAAACGCGGCTCGCAATGGTTCCGCGAGAATTGCATCCACGAAGTGCCGTTCCCGTATCCGGGAATGGGCCGCAGCGTCTATCCGGGCTTTCTGCAGCTGTCCGGCTTCATGGCGATGAATTTCGATCGCCATTTCACCGCTCATATCGAGATGTTCAAGCACCTCGTTCGCGGCGACGGCGACTCCGCCGAGAAACACCGCGACTTCTATGACGAGTATATGGCGGTCATGGATCTCACCGCCGAATATTATCTGCAAACCGTCGATTCAGTTTTCGTGCGACACGATCTGCCGAGGGGCGCAATGCGCCATCGCGGCGACCTGATCGATCTCAAGGCGATCCGGCGCGTCGGCCTGATGACGGTCGAGGGCGAAAAGGACGATATTTCCGGGATCGGCCAGACCTATGCGGCGCAGGACCTTTGCTCCAGCATTCCCGCGGAGCGGAAGGAGCATTACGAGCAGGAAGGCGTCGGCCATTACGGCGTCTTCAACGGCTCGCGTTTCCGCAAGGAGATCGCGCCGCGGATCACCGCCTTCCACGAGCGCATCGATTCCGTCCGGCGCTCGAATACTCCGCGCGTTGTGAGCCTTGCCGCCGCCGGCGCGTGATTAAGCTTCGCGCGCGCGGCTTGAAGGAGGCTTGGCGACTCAGTCGCAGCTGAATAAAGCTCCACGCATGCTGCGGCTCTTCCGCGAAGGCTTGCGCAAGACCTCTCGAGTGACGCCGCGCGCTCCGCGCGCATCGAGCTTCGAAGTCCGCCACGACGGATCGGTCTACAAAGTCATTTTGAAGCGCGTCGCAACGGCACGGCGCTATACGCTCCGGGTAAAGAACGAGAGCGGCGAGGTCGTGTTGACGATTCCAACTCGCGGCTCGCTCAGGGACGCGCAGGCCTTCGCCGAGCGCCAGGGCGCCTGGATCGGCGCGCACCTGCGGCGGCTACCACAGGCAATCCCCTTCGAGCCGGGCGCAATCATTCCGCTGCGCGGTGTAGCGCACGAAATCGTGCATTGCCCGGGCCGGCGGGGAACGGTGTGGACTGAGGCGGCCAGCCCGGATTTGTTGTCGCATCATGAGCTTGCACTCCGCGTAACCGGCGATCGTGCGCATATCGAGCGGCGCGTACGCGACTACCTCAAGCGCGAGGCAAAGCGCGATCTTGATGCTGCCGTTTTGCACTACACGCGCGCGCTCAACCTGCCGGACCGCTCCGTCGGCCTGCGCGACACGACAAGCCGCTGGGGCTCGTGCTCGTCAGAAGGCTCGCTCAACTTTTCCTGGCGGCTGATCCTGGCGCCGGCCTACGTGCTCGACTACCTCGCCGCACACGAGGTCGCTCATCTCGTGCACATGAACCACTCCGCGCGCTTCTGGAAGCTTACGCAGAAGCTCTGTCCCGCCACCGACCGCGCCGAGGCCTGGCTGAAAGCGCATGGCAAAGAGCTGCACCGCTACGGCGGCGCGACGCCCGGGTAGCCGCAACCGCCCGGGAAGTCTGAGTTCTCGCGACCGCCGTGGCGCTGTAGCTGGGAACCGCAGCTAGACTGGGGCGTTTCGAACGCGGCGGGCGGGTGTGAACAGAGCGCGGCTTATGGAAGAGAAACGCAGATCAACCCGGGGCTTTGCCTCGATGGATCCCGAGCGTCAGCGAGCAATCGCCCGCAAGGGCGGCGAAAGCGTACCCAACGAAAAGCGGAGCTTTTCGCAAAACCCGTCGCTGGCCGCAGAAGCCGGCCGCAAAGGCGGGCAGAGCGTGAACCCGGAGAAGCGAAGCTTCTCACAGAACCACAATTTGGCGTCCGAAGCCGGCCGTAAAGGCGGTCACGCTTCGCATGGGTCACGCAAGGCCAGCGGCTAACCACACAGGTCAGCGGCGACTTATTTCAGTTCAAACGTGACGAAGGGAGAATGCGGCTTCCGCCGCATTCTCCCTTGAATTTCGTGCAATCTCAGCGCTGACCGACGGCGCGGCGTCCGTGCGACATGTGACCGCCTTTGCGGCCCGCTTCGGATGCCAGCTGATGATTTTGCGAGAAGCTGCGCTTTTCGTTGGGGACGCTTCGGCCGCCCTTGCGCGCAATCTCGCGCTGTTTTTCGCGATCCATTGACGCAAATCCGCGAGTGGATGTCTTGCGTTCCATACTCATCCGGCTCTCCCTTCTATTATGGCAAAGTAACGGCGAAGCGCGGCAGCGGTTCCACGCTTAAGGTCCGATGAGCTTGAAATAATGACGTTTCCGGCGACAAGCGCAGCCGAAACAGTTGCTTAGGTCGTGACGAATTTGTCTTTTTTCTGCCACGATTCCGCAGGCAAAGCTTGGCTGTAGACTTGCTTTGCATAGGCTTCCGCGTGCTCGACAACCGCTCCGATGAGGACGAGACCCGGTCCGGCGGCGCCCGCGGCGGCAACTTTCGCAGGCAAATCCGCGAGGGGCGCAGCGATGATGCGCTCCTCGGGCCGGCTCGCCGATTCAACGAAAAGCGCCGGCATTTCAGGCGCAATTCCGCTGGCAAGAAGCCGCTCGATGAGACGCGGCAGGGTTTTGACCCCCATATAGACGGCGGTCGTAGCGCCCGGATCGGCAAGCGCCTGCCAATCGAGATCGTCGGGAAGCTGCCCTTCCTTCGTGTGGGCGGTGATGAACTGCACGCGGCGCGCCAGATCGCGCTCGGTCAGCGAAACGCCCGCGGCCGCCGCAGCCCCCGAGGCCGCGGTGACCCCCGGCACGATCTCGAAGGGGATGCCGGCGGCACGGAGCGCTTCCAGCTCTTCGTTCATGCGCCCGAATATGGTGGGATCGCCGCCTTTCAGGCGGACCACCTTCTTTCCCTCGCGCGCGAGCTTCACCAGGAGCGCGCTGATCTCATCCTGGCCGCAGGACGGCTTGTGTCCGCGCTTGCCGACGGTGATCCGCGCTGCCTCGCGCCGCGCCATGTCGACGATCGCCGGAGAGACGAGATCGTCGAACAAGACGACATCCGCCGATTGCAGCACCCGCACGGCTTTCAGAGTCAGAAGCTCGGGGTCGCCGGGGCCGGCGCCGACGAGAAGGACGGTGCCGATCTGCTTCCCCGCGTCCGGCTCGCGGATGTGGTCGAGCAGAGCGCCCCGGATTGCCTCCGAGGGCGTCTCGTTCGGCCGGCTCAGGGCCTCGCGGGTAAAAGCTTCCCAGAAATCGCGCCTTGCGCGGAAATCGAGATCGAGCGCCTGCACAGACGGGCGCCAGGCGCGTGCCGCTTCGGCCCAGCGCGTGAAGCCCGCCGGAAGCAGCGTCTCGATTTGCGCGCGCAGCGCCTGGCCGAAGACCGGCGCAGCGCCGGCCGTCGAGATGCCGATGACGAGGGGCGAGCGATTGACGATCGAGCCGAACTGGAAGTCGCAAAGTGCCGGCCGATCGACAATGTTGACCGGCACGCCGGCACGGTGCGCCGCGGCGCGGAACGAGGCTGCATCCGCGTCAGACTCGAACTCGCCGATCGCGAGGGCGGCGCCCTTGAAGTCCGCATCGATCCAATGGCGGTGCTGGTGGCGCACGTGCTCGCCGAGCGTGAATTGCGCGAGGTCTTCGCTGCCGAACTCACCGAAGAGATCGACGCGCGCGCCGGCGGCCTGCAGGAGCTCGGCCTTCCACAGCGCCCCGGCCGACGACCCGGCGAGGATGACGCGCCGGTCGCCGAGCACGAAAAAGACCGGCAGGGTCGCGAGTTCGCCAATCCGGCTTGCGCCGAGACCGCCGGGCCGCCGCATCTCGTCGCGCGGCGGCGCTTTATCTTGCGGCGACAGCATCAGAAACCCCGAGCAAGACTGATGCCGTCTACTTGAGGATTCGAAGGGCCTCTGTCGAGCCCCGCATCAGGAAGCGGGCGGCGCGACGAGCGCGAACATCGCGCCCTGCGGGTCGATCGCCTGCAGGATCCAGCTGCCGCCTGGGACTTCCATTGGCCCGTTGATGATCTGGCCGCCGCCCGCCTTGACCCGCGCTTCTGCCGCTTTGATCTCCGGCACGTTGAAATAATAGACCCAGAACGGCACCGGCGATTGCGGCATCTTCGTCATCATGCCACCGATTTCCACGCCGTTGATCGCGAAGAGCTGATAGACGCCCAAGTCGCCCATCGGCATCGTAGTGCCTTTGGTCCAGCCAAACATTCCGGAATAGAAATCGAAGGCCTTGACGCCGTCGATTGCATGCAATTCGTGCCACCCGGCATGTCCGGGCGTACCTGGCGTCGCTGGAGGCGGCGGCGTGCCCTCGCCTTTGAACAGCGCAAACATCACACCCTGCGGATCGCCGACAATGGCGAAGCGGCCGACGGTTGGAATGTCCGCGGGTTCGCGATGAACCGCGCCGCCTTTGTCTTTAACCCGTTTGGCATAGGCATCGACGTCGTCGACGCCGACATAACCGATCCAGCCTGGCCGCGCGCCGGCAGCAGCGGCATCTGGCGGTATCGCCATTAGTCCCGCGGCGCGCGACTCGCCCGCATGCGCGAGCGTGTAGCGCATGCCGGGCATGCCGGCATCTTTCATTTTCCATCCAACGACATCGGCATAGAATTTCTCCGCCGCGTCGAGGTTGTTGGTCATCAGTTCGTACCAGACGAATTTGCCTGCACCTGCCATTGCTTTTCTCCCTAGTTGATACTCAGTCGTTCGATCGAATGACGTAACTGTGGTGCGTGCCGGTCGCGTACGAAAGTCTCTCGACGCTTGCAGAAACTTTCGAATTCGCAGCCGGGTTACGACCACCGCCGCGAAGCATTGATGTAGGATGTTCGTGACTGCACGATGTCGAGATAAGTCTGAAGCAAGTGCGGCAGATCCTGATCCAATGCGCCTCGCAGGATGTAAAGCGCGGTGGCGACGGATATGTCGGCGAGCGTGAACCGGTCCCCGCAGATCAGCGGCCCATCGGCAAGCACCGTTGCAACGTGCTTGATGGAGCGCTGCAGCTGGTTGCGGGCGACAGTCTCGGACCACCCGCCCGATCCGCCCGGTGCACCCCCGAAGTTTACAGCAAGCAGCACGTCCATGTGCGCCGCAAACGAGGCTTCGCCGAAGATTGTGAACTCGAGCGCGCGCGCAAGCAAAGCCGGCTCCCGCGGCAGCAAGGTCGTCGGGCCGAAGCGCTCCGCCACGTAGAGCATCATGGCGATCGACTCACCCATGCCCACGCTACCGTCCTGGAGATAAGGGACTCGACCCATCGGATTGATCGAAAGATATTCAGGTTGCGGAGGAAAGGTGACAGGCGTGAATTCGTATTCCACTCCCATTTCCTCGCAAAGCCAGGCGGCGCGCAGGCCGCGCGCGCCGCGCGTAAAATCGAATATTTTCAGCATTTTCAGCCTTTGATTGATCGAAGTGTCGAGCATTTGCTCGATCGCACGCGGCGCGATTGCAAACTGGCGGTCTCTCTGCCCGTTCGCTCCGAAGTTCGATGCGCCATCTTCAGGCAGCGGACGGCTGCCTAGATGCTGCGTCGTACTCATCATGCCGCCGCACGAAGTCCATCGTGCTCTTCTCGTTGCGGCCTTTCGGAGCGCGATCGAGGATCATCAATGTGCCGATGACCTCTTCCAGCCCGCGCGCGTAGCTCGAATAGGTGTGATACACGTGGCCCGCTTCATCTTTGTAGAATGCGCTGGCGCCGGGCAGTTCGGTGGGTCCGTCCTTGTTGTCGGTCTCGGTGAAATTGTAAGCGACTTTGCCCTTGGCGATCTCGTCCTCGCTGAAAGAAACGTGGAAATCGTAGTTGAAGTTGCTCTCATGCGACGACACCCAGGGAAAGTGCCAGCCCATACGCTTCTTGTAAGCAGCGATTTCTGCGATTGGAGCGCGCGACACCGCCGTCAGCGTCACGTCATGATGTTCGAGATGCGGCAGCGCGCCATCGAGATGATCGCAGAGGAATGAGCAGCCGGGACAGCCCGCGGCCCAGCCCGGTCCAAGCATAAAATGATAG
>JAFAVH010000054.1 GCA_019242655.1 Methylobacteriaceae bacterium | reverse complement strand
GCCGGTTCAGATCGTCGAGAACGATCCCCGGCTCGACGACGCAGCGGCAGCCATCGACATCGAGCGACAGGACGCGGTTCAGATATTTCGACGTGTCGACGATCAACCCTTGATTGACCGTTTGTCCGCATTGCGACGTGCCGCCGCCGCGAAACGTCACCGGCACGTGTTCTTCGCGCGCAATCTCCAGCGCCGCGGCGGCGCCGTCGCGCGTACGCGGCGCAACGATTCCGGCCGGCATTACCTGATAGGACGACGCATCCGTCGCGTAACGCCCGCGCGAAAAGCGATCGAACAGAATGTCGCCGTCGACCGCCCGCTTGAGACGCCGCTCGAAGGCCGGATACAACGCGGCGGTCACGTGTCTGCGTTCACCTGCGCTTGAACAGCCGCTCGATGTCGGCGAGCTTCAGTTCGACATAAGTCGGCCGGCCGTGATTGCATTGGCCCGATCCCGGCGTTGCTTCCATCTCGCGCAACAGCGCGTTCATTTCCGCCGCGCCGAGGCGACGGCCCGCGCGCACCGAGTTGTGACAGGCAAGCGTCGCCAACACGTTGTCGAGCGACCGTTCGAGCCCGCCTGCCGATTCATCTTCGGCAAGGCGGTCGGCGATATCCTGCAGAAGCTTGCGTGCGTCGGCAGTGCCGAGCAGCGCGGGCACTTCGCGCACCAGAATTGCACCAGGACCGAAGCTCTCGACAACCAGCCCCAACTCGGCGAGATCGTCGAGTGCCGCGACGATGCGCGCGACATCGCCCGGCGCCATATCGACGACGGCCGGCACGAGCAGAGCCTGGCGCGCGATGCCGTGCGCGTCGCGCTGACGTTTCAAGCGCTCGTAGACGAGGCGCTCATGCGCCGCGTGCTGATCGACAAGCACGATGCCGTCGCGCGTCTGCGCGACGATATAATTTTCGTGCAATTGCGCACGCGCGGCGCCAAGCGGCGCGTCGATTGTTTCGGGTACGGACGGCGCGGCATTGGCGCGCGCGTCCACACTCGGCGCATCCATCACAAAAGCGCGCTGTTCCTGCTCTGCAAATCCTTGCGGGAGAGGCATCGGCGCCGCGGGCGAGCGCCGCCAGTCGTAAGGCCGCTGCGGCGCGCCGCGTGACAGAATATGCAGCGCGCTCTGCCCGCCTGTCGTCGACGCGCGATGGCGCGCATGCGCCAGCGCTTCTTTCAGCGCGCCGATGACAAGTCCGCGCACCATGCCGGGATCGCGAAAGCGCACCTCCGCCTTTGCCGGATGCACGTTGACGTCGACCTCGCGTGGCGCGCACGCGACGAACAGAGCGACGATTCCATGACGGTCGCCCGCGAGAAAATCGAGATAGGCCGCGCGGACCGCGCCCGCGAGCAGCTTGTCGCGCACCGGGCGGCCGTTGACGAACAGATATTGCGACAGCGCGTTGGCGCGGTTGAATGTCGGCAGCCCGGCATGGCCGGTCAATGCAAAACCCTCGCGCGCCGCATCGATCGCGACGGAATTGTCGCCGAAGTCGCGGCCGAGCACATCGGCAAGACGGCGCGAGAGCGCATCCGCGCCGTGCATCGCGGCATAATCGAAGCCGCTCGCCTGATCGCTGGTCAGCGTGAAGCGCACATTGGGATGCGCGATCGCCAGCCGCTTCATCACATCGGCGACGGCTTGCGCCTCGGCGCGCTCGCCTTTGAGGAATTTCAACCGCGCCGGCACGCTGGCGAAGAGATCGCGCACCTCGACGCGCGTCCCTGTCATGCGCGCGCAGGGGCTCACCGCGCGCTTGTCGCCAAACGACACGCTGATGCGCGCGCCATGCGGCGCGTCGATCGCGCGCGTCTCGATCAGCAGGTCTGAAACGGAGCCGATCGACGGCAGCGCCTCGCCGCGAAAGCCGAGCGTCGCGATCGACGAGAGATCGCCGTCCGGCAGTTTCGACGTCGCGTGGCGGTCGACGGCGAGCGCAAGATCGTCCGCGCCCATGCCGTGGCCGTCATCGCTGACACGGATCAGGCGCCGTCCACCTGCCTCGATCGCCACCTCTATGCGGCTTGCACCGGCGTCGAGCGCGTTCTCGACGAGCTCCTTAACCGCCGAGGCCGGCCGCTCGACGACCTCGCCCGCGGCGATGCGGTCGACGAGGACCGGATCGAGCCGGCGGACGCGCGGCTCATGCGGCGAATCGAGGGCTGCGGCAAGCGGCATTGCAGGGTTTTAGCAGAGCCGCGCCGGCAGCGGGAGGCATTCCGTTTCAGCGAGCGTGTTAGGCCGCTTGTGACAGAGCAGTGCGAGGCGCAGCGGCTAGCCCGGCGCCGCAGCCTTCCTGGGGACATCAGGCTCCGCGCCCGGCGATGAATATTTCGCATATTGCTGAATGAGCTTTGCGACGAGTCCCGTCCAGCCGGTCTGATGACTGGCGCCGAGGCCCGCGCCCGTATCGGCGTGAAAATATTCGTGGAACAAGATCAGATCGCGCCAATGCGGATCGGTCTGGAATTTCTCATAATCGTTGTAGACCGGACGACGCCCGTCCGGCCCCTTCAAGAACAGCTTGATCAGACGGGAGGTCAGATCGGTCGTTGCTTCCCAAAGGTTGACCTTATCTCCCGATCCCGCGGGATCCGAAACCTGGAAGCCGTTGCCGAGAAAATAATGGTGCTGTTGCAGCGCTTCGATCAACAGATAGTTCAAAGGAAACCACACGGGACCGCGCCAATTCGAATTGCCGCCGAACAGGCCCGAGGTCGAATTGCCCGGTTCATAATCGAGGACGAAATGCTGGCCGTTGAGGTCGAGCACGAATGGCTCCGTCGCATGGCGCTTTGACACGGAGCGCACGCCATGAGGGCTCAGCATCCCGTCTTCGTCGAGAACGCGCTCCAGGATTCGTCCGAGCTTGTTTGAATCGACGAGGGCGAGACGGAATCGTTCATTAACGCCCAAATGGGTCATGTCGGCCAGGCCGCGCAACAAGTGAGGCTGATTGTGGATGAACCAGCGCAGGCGGTTGCCAAAGTCGTGAAAGGCCGCGATGTCGTCGCGGTCACCGACCGTGGTCGCGAAGACGGGGATCACGCCGACAAAGGTATAAGCCTTCATCGGAATCGTGGTGCCGTCAGGCAATTGCAGCATGTCGAAATAAAAACCCGCAGATTCATCCCATAGTCCGGTCGCCCGCCCGCCGATATTATTGAGCGCAGCGCCGATATAGACGAAATGCTCGAAAAACTTCGTTGCGAGATCTTCGTACACTGTGTCGGCCTTTGCGAGTTCAAGCGACACGGCAAAAAGGTTGAGGCAATACATCGCCATCCAACTGGTGCCGTCGGCTTGCTCGAGGCGCCCGCCCGCCGGCCCGGAATTGCGGTCGAATGCGCCGATATTGTCGAGTCCGAGAAATCCGCCCTCGAAAATGTTATTGCCTTCGGAATCCTTGCGATTGACCCACCAGGTGAAGTTGATCATCAGCTTGTGAAAAATTCGTTCGAGGAACTGGCGATCCTCGCGTCCGTAATTTTCCGCCTCGATCTGATAGACGCGAAGCGCGGCCCAGGCATGGACCGGCGGATTGACGTCGCCGAAATCCCATTCGTAAGCGGGGATTTGCCCGTTCGGGTGCATGTACCATTCGCGCGCCAGCAACAGTAATTGATCTTTGGCAAAGTCCGGATCGATCAGCGCGAACGCGATGCAATGAAACGCCATGTCCCAAGCTGCGAACCAGGGATATTCCCATTTGTCGGGCATCGACATGACATCGCTCGCACCGAGATGGCGCCATTCGCTGTCGCGGCCAGTCTGACGTTGCGGCGGCGGCGGCGGTCCTGCCGGATCGCCGTCGAGCCACCTCTCGACATTGAAATAGTAATATTGCTTGCTCCACAGCATACCGGCAAAAGCCTGGCGCTGAACGTTGCGCATGTCATCACTGAGCTCAAACGGCGTCACGCGTTCATAGAATGCATCCGCCTCTTGTTTGCGGCGCGCGAAGATCGCGTCGAACTCGGCGCCGAAAGGCTCTGCCAAGTCGCCGGCATTGGAAAGACGGAGCTTGATTGTCGCGGTCTCGCCGGCGCCGATCTGACGCGAATAGTGGATGGCGGCTTTGCTGCCGAAATGTTCCGGGTTAACCGCATCTTTCTTGCCGCTCACTACATATTCGTGAATCGCGTCCTTGACGTAGGGTGCCGCATTCGGCACGCCGTAGAGCCGCATATTGTTCGATTCATTCTCGGTGAACAGCACCTCCTGCGGCGCTTCACAATAGAGCCAGTACGTGCCGACAAGCCGGTGCGCAGCTTTTAGAACGCTAGCCTTTTCGCCGGCCCGTTCGAGCGCGATCCGCGGCTTTTCCTTGCCGGGAAACCACGACCAATGGTTCCTGAACCAAAGATGCGGGAGAATGTGCAAAGGAGCGGCGTCCGGCCCGCGATTGACGGCGTCGATACGAACGAGGACATCTTCCGGCGCGGCTTTCGCGTATTCGACGAAGACGTCGAAGTACCTGTTATCGTCGAATATGCCGGTATCGATGAGTTCGTATTCGGGATCGAGGCGGGTGCGCCGCCGGTTCTCTTCAATAAGATTGGAATATGGATAGGCACGCTGCGGATATTTGTAGAGATATTTCATGTATGCGTGACTGGGCACGTTGTCGAGATAGAAGTAGTACTCCTTCACATCCTCGCCGTGATTGCCTTCCTTGCCGGTGAGACCGAACATCCGTTCCTTGAGGATCGGATCGGCGCCGTTCCAAAGCGCCAGCGCGAAGCACAAATGCTGGTGGTCATCGCAAATGCCGGCAATGCCGTCTTCGCCCCAGCGATAGGCGTGCGAGCGCGCCTGATCGTGCGTGATAAAATTCCAGGCATCGCCGTTCGCGCTGTAATCCTCGCGGACGGTTCCCCATTGCCGTTCGCTGACATAAGGCCCCCAGCGGCGCCACGGCGCTTTTGCGGAGCGCGCCTCCTCCAGCCGCTGTTCTTCTGCCGTTAAAGAAGGCAACGCGCATCACTCCGAAAATGCATCGGGACGCAGCATGAGACAGCAAATGTCATGCGTTTGCGAGCGCGTTATTGCGGGAATGGTCAACATGCGCATCAAACTGCCTTTCGCTGGAACCCGGCGATCTCGCGATAGCCCGCCGCCACCACTTCCAGCTCCGCCGCGCTGATCAGGTCCTCGATCCGATCGTCGGGGCCTTTGACGCGGGCCGCCGCTATGTCGAGCACGCGCTCGGGGCCCGACTGGCGATTGTTGAGGACCACATTCGCGGTAACAGGACGGCGAATTGCCTCATATGCGAGGAGGCCGTCCGGTCCGGGTTGCTCGGCCAAGCGATCGGCGAGTACCCGGGCGTCGACCATGGCCTGCGATGCGCCGTTCGCGCCGATCGGGTACATTGGATGGGCGGCATCGCCGAGAAGCGTGACTCTTCCGCGCGTCCACCATGGCAGAGGATCGCGGTCGATCATCGGATAAGCGTTAATTCGCTGCGTGCGGTTGACAAGTTCCAGAATATCGATGTCCGGCATTCGAAACGATGAAAACGCGGCGACGAAATCGCGGTCGCCTTCGCGCGTCCAATCGGCCTCATCGGCGGCGCACCTCTGATCACGCCGCACTTCCGCCACCCAATTGATCAGCGCCCTGCCCTCGCGCGTCGCGCGGCCGCTGATCGGATAGCAGACAAACTTCACGTCGTGGTCGCCCGCGATGAACATTGTCCGGCCATCGGCGAAAGGCGCCTGCAGGTTGGCGCCGCGCCACATCATCGTTCCTTCGTAATGCGCGGGCCCTTCATGGGGATGGAGATATTTGCGCACGTTCGACCGAAAGCCGTCCGCGCCGATCAAAAGATCGCTCTCGCTTGTGGTGCCGTCGCCGAACGTGATGCGAACGGTGTTGTCATCCTGTACAATTCCAGTGACGGCTTTGCCCGCCACGACCGCATTCCTGCCCACGCGTTTGCGAACCGTTTCAAGCAGAAGGAACTGCAATTCGCCGCGATGGATACTGTATTGAGGATAGTCGAAGCCTGCCTCGACCGAGCGGGGATCGGATTGGATCAGGTGGCCAAATCGCGTGCGGTATTCGATCGCACGAGTACGGATCCCGATCTCATCGAGCGCGTCGCCGAGCCCCAGACTGTGCAGTATGCCGGAGCCGTGCGGCGCGACGTTGATCCCAACGCCGAGCGGCTGCAAGGACGCTGCGGCTTCGAAGACCTCCACCTCGCAGCCCTTCTCGTGCAGGCACAGAGCGGCCGTTAGACCACCGAGACCCGCGCCGGCGATGGCGATCTTCATCTTTCAATCTCCTCGGCGGTCTGACGCAAAGAGGATCCGTTCCGCGGGCAAGGATTCAGCCGTTTACACGATGCCGGTAGCGCCGCAAATCTCGATCGGCGCATCCAAATCGCCCGCCGGTTGTTTTCAAAAATCTAGCGGCTGTATAATCGGCTCCGAATGGACTGGCTTCGGAGACGTACGATGACGAACGCGAGCGTCGCGCGGGAAAACTATCGGGAAGACGTCGCTGGTCGCGCAAACGTCGAGGACACACCCGAACTACTTGCCTATTACGACGAGCTTGAGACGCTCGATGCGGGCGCGCTTTGGACCGTTGCGAACAAGATCGAGCCATGGCAGCCGAAATCCGCGTCGGTGCCGGTGTTGTGGCGATATGACGATCTTCGCGAGCACGTCCTTCGTTCGGTCGATTTGGTCTCGCCGGAGAAGGCCGGCCGGCGCGTGATTTATTTGAACAATCCCGGCCGGCGCGACTTCGCCGCAGCCGTGGGGTGGCTCTATTCCGGGCTGCAAGTCATGCTTCCGGGTGAGGTTGCGTCTGCTCACGCGCATTCAGCTTCAGCGCTTCGATTTATCATGGAGGGTACCGGCGCTTATACGATCGTCGACGGACACAAGATGACGCTCGGCGCCAACGACTTCGTCCTCACCCCGAACGGGACGTGGCATGAGCATGGCGTCGCCGGCGACGGATTGCCCTGCATCTGGCAAGACGGACTCGATATCCCGCTCGTGAATACGCTCGAAGCGAATTTCTACGCCGTGCACGCGGATATGCAGCAAACCGTTGCCTATCCGGTCGACGACATGATCAACACTTGGGGTAATTCCGGGCTCCGGCCCCACGGCCGGGAATGGTCGAAGCCTTATTCGCCGCTCCTGAAATATGAGTGGGCGCCGACCTATGAGGCGCTTCTGCGATACGCCAAGGCGTCCGACGGATCGCCGTTCGATGGCGTCATGATGAGCTACGTCAACCCGCTGACGGGCGGACCGGTGATGCAGACGATCGGCGCGTCCATGCAGATGCTGCGACCAGGCGAGCATACGCGCGCGCACCGGCATACCGGCAGCTTTATCTATCAGGTCGCCAAAGGTGCCGGCCATTCCATCATCGATGGAAAGCGCTTCGACTGGAAAGCGCGCGATATCTTTTGCGTACCGGCATGGGCTTGGCACGAGCACGCGAATGGTTCGGAAAGTGACGATGCCTGCCTGTTCACGTTCAACGATTTGCCGGTCATGCATGCGCTCGGCCTCTACCGCGAGGAGGCGTTTGGCGACAATAACGGTCAACAGCGGCTCGCGGCCTGACTTCGACGATGGGTCCCGTCACTTACCGCTGATTGCGACGGCCACGCCGGGACCGACCGCCTTGGAGAAACCCTGATGAGCGGCCGCATCGACAAGAAGCCCGTAAGTGGTGATGGCGCCCGCAAGCCGAAGGCCGGCGTACACAAGATCCTGCAGCCCGAAGGTTGGCCGCGCCCGAAGGGTTATGCCAACGGCGTTTTAGCGGAGGGCCGCTTGATCGTCACCGCAGGTATCGTCGGTTGGGACGAGCAAGGCCGCTTTCCCGACGGATTCGTCGACCAGGCCCATCAATGTTTCAGAAATATCCACGCCATTCTCGCTGAAGCAGGCGCGAGCGCGGAGCACCTCGTCCGCCTCACCTGGTACGTGACGGATATCGACGCCTATCTCGCGAACGCCAAGCCCCTCGGCATAGCCTATCGCGACGTGTTCGGACCTGTCTTTCCGGCGATGGCGACGGTTCAGGTGGCGCGCCTGGTCGAACGCGCGGCGAAGATCGAGATTGAGGCGATGGCGGTACTTCCTCTCGATATGTAGTGCCAATTATAGCGGCTCTCTAGCAATCGTTTGCGCTGCGATGCGCGGCTGAAACAGCCGAAAGAGCCGCAAATGTTTTCAGCTTGAAATATTTTTCCGCCTATGAAATGTTCGTAGACGGGAGGATAAAGTAATGAAGATCGCGGTGCTCGGCGGCGGGGCGGCCGGCCTCTATTTCGCGATCAGCATGAAGCTTCGCGACCCCGCCCACGACATAATCGTCATCGAGCGCAATCGTCCCGACGATACGTTCGGTTGGGGCGTCGTCCTTTCAGACGAGACGTTGCAGAATTTGGAGGCAAACGATGCCGTCAGCGCGGATTGGATTCGCGCTGACTTCGCGCGATGGGACGACATCGCGGTCGTGCGTGGCCCATCGCGGATCGTCTCCGGTGGCCATGGTTTCTGTGGCATCGGACGCAAGAAGCTCTTGACGCTGTTGCAGCGCCGCGCGCGCGAGCTCCGCGTCGAGCTGCAATTTGAGACCGAGGTCAACGATCCACGACCGTTCATGCAGAACCACGATCTCGTCGTCGCCGCCGATGGCCTCAATTCAAGTTCCCGCGCAACTTTCGCAGAAGAGTTTCATCCCAATATCGACCCGCGCAAATGCAAGTTCGTGTGGCTTGGTACGCACCAGAAGTTCGACGACGCCTTCACCTTCATCTTCGAGAAGACGGAACATGGCTGGGTGTGGGCGCATGCCTACCAATTCGATCAGGACACCGCGACTTTCATCGTGGAATGCTCGGAGGCGACGTGGTCCGCTTTTAATTTCGGCGCCATGACGAAGGAGGAGTCGATTGCGACCTGCGAGCGCATTTTCGCAAAGCATCTCGCAGGCCATCGGCTGATGTCGAATGCCAACCATATCCGCGGTTCGGCGTGGATCAGTTTCCCCCGGGTCTTGTGGGAGCGTTGGTCTCATAAGAATCTCGTGCTGATGGGCGATGCGGCCGCGAGTGCGCATTTTTCGGTCGGCTCGGGCACGAAGTTGGCCCTGGAAAGCGCGATCTTCCTCGCCAAGGAACTGCACGAGGGCCGCGATCTCGCGGCGATCTTGCAAACGTATGAGGATGCGCGGCGCACGGAAGTGCTGAAGCTTCAGTCCGCCGCCCGCAATTCGCTGGAATGGTTCGAGGACGTCGAACGTTATCTCGGGCTCGATCCTGTGCAGTTCAACTATTCGCTGCTCACGCGCTCACAGCGCATCAGCCACGAAAACCTGCGGCTGCGCGACCCGGCCTGGCTTAGCTCGGCGGAAGACTGGTTCCAGCGCAGTGCCGGCGCGACCTCGAACCGTTCGCGTGCGCCGATGTTCGCGCCCTTCCGTCTCCGCGACATGCAGCTTGAAAACCGAGTGGTCGTATCGCCGATGGCGCAATATCGCGCCGTAGACGGTTGCCCGACCGACTGGCACTTCGTCCATTACGCCGAGCGCGCCAAGGGCGGCGCGGGACTCGTCATCACGGAGATGACGTGCGTCAGCGCGGACGGACGCATTTCGCCGGGTTGCACCGGTACTTACGCTCCGGCTCACGAGGTGGCCTGGAAGCGTCTTGTCGATTTCGTCCATGCCGAAACCTCTGCCAAGATTGCGATGCAGATCGGACATGCCGGGCCAAAAGGCTCGACGCAAGTCGGTTGGGAAGAGGCCGATGCCCCATTGCAAGCCGGCAATTGGCCGCTCATCGCTGCATCGAACATCGCGTGGTCGCCGCGCAATCAGGTGCCGCGCGCGATGACGCGTGTCGACATGGATCACGTCCGCGAGGAGTTCGTCGCGGCGGCGCTGATGGCGCAACGCGCCGGCTTCGATATGATCGAACTGCACTGCGCGCATGGATATCTGCTTTCGTCCTTCATCACGCCTCTGACCAACCGCCGCACCGACGAGTATGGCGGCCCGCTTGCAAATCGGCTGCGCTATCCGCTTGAAGTGTTCGCCGCCATGCGCGCGGTCTGGCCGGCGGCTAAACCTATCTCGATCCGCATCTCCGCCCATGATTGGGTCGATGCGGAAGGCGTGACGCCGGCGGATTCG
>JAFAVH010000337.1 GCA_019242655.1 Methylobacteriaceae bacterium | reverse complement strand
ACCTTGCCCCCGACGGCGACAGGCCGCTCCTGAATTTTATGCATGCCGAGAATGCCGGATTGAGGCGCGTTCAGGATCGGCGTCGACATGAGCGAGCCATAGACGCCGCCATTTGAAATCGTGAACGTACCGCCCTGCATCTCGTCGATTTTCAGCTGCCCGTCGCGTGCGCGGCGGCCGAAATCGGCGATGGCTTTCTCGACTTCCGCGATCGATTTGCGATCTGCATCGCGCACGACTGGCACGACGAGACCTTTATCCGTGCCGACCGCGACGCCGATATGACAAAAATTCTTGTAGACGATGTCGGTGCCGTCGATCTCTGCGTTGACGTTGGGAATTTCCTTCAAGGCCTGCGTGCAGGCTTTGACGAAGAAGCCCATGAAGCCGAGCTTCACCGCGTGCTTCTTCTCGAAAAGATCCTTGTAGTGGCTGCGCAAGCTCATCACGCCGGACATGTCGACCTCGTTGAAGGTCGTCAGCATTGCGGCGGTGCTCTGCGCCTCCTTTAGACGGCGCGCGATCGTCTGACGCAGCTTCGTCATGCGCACGCGTTCTTCGCGCGGCGCATCTTCGGGCGGGGCGGGCGCGCGTGCTTGCGCGGGGGCAGCATCGCGGCTTGCAGTCGGTGCGCTCGCGGGTGTAAAGGCGAGCACGTCGGCTTTCAGCACTTGTCCGCGCTTGCCTGAGCCGGCGATTTCGCCCGTATCGACACCGCGCTCTGCGGCGATCTTCGCAGCTGACGGCGCTGGCGGCATCTGCGTCGGGGCTGACTTTGATTGCTGGCCACCATTCGTCGCCGCGGCAGCCGCGCGCGAAGCCGCCGGCGCTTGTGCGGCAGTGCTGGCCGGCGGCGGCGCTTTGACCTTTGCCTCGCTTTTCGCCGGGGCCACAGCGTTACTCGCTCCTGCTCCCCCCTCGCTGATCTGTCCGAGCAGCGCCCCCGGCGTGACGGTCTCGCCGTCTTTCACCGTGATTTCCGCGAGAACGCCCGCCGCCGGCGCGTTCACTTCGAGCGTTACCTTGTCGGTCTCGAGCTCAACCAGCGGCTCATCGGCTTTGACGGAGTCGCCCGCCTTCTTGAACCACTTGCCGATCGTCGCCTCGCTGACCGACTCACCGAGTGTAGGTACGCGGATTTCTGTCGCCATCGTCCATCACTTCGCCGCTGCAACGGCTGTGCAAGAGAAAGAACACGCGGCGCTCAGGCCGCGTAAACTTCGTCAATAAACGCCTTCAATTGCGCAAGGTGCTTCGACATCACGCCCGTCGCCGTCGCGGCTGAGGCCGGTCGGCCGATATAACGCGGCCGATGCCCTTTGCGGCCGAGCTGATTGAAGACCCATTCAAGGTAGGTTTCGACGAAGGACCACGCGCCCATATTCTTGGGCTCTTCCTGGCACCAGACGATTTCGGCATTCTTGAAGCGCGATAGTTCGGTGACGAGCGCCTTCAGCGGGAAGGGATAGAGCTGTTCGACGCGCATCAGATAGACGTCATTGATCTCGCGCTTCTCGCGGTCCTCGTAGAGATCGTAATACACCTTGCCCGCGCAGAGCACGACGCGCCTGATCTTCTCGTTTTCGACGAGCCTGATCTTCTCGCTCTTCAGATGTTCTGCATCGTCCCAGAGAACGCGATGGAAAGACGTGCCGATCGCCATCTCTTCGAGACGCGACACGGCGCGTTTGTGGCGCAGCAGCGATTTCGGCGTCATCAGGATGAGCGGCTTGCGGATATCACGCTTCAGCTGGCGGCGCAGAATATGGAAGTAATTCGCCGGCGTCGTGCAATTTGCGACCTGCATATTGTCTTCGGCGCACATTTGCAGATAGCGCTCGAGTCGCGCCGACGAATGTTCGGGTCCTTGCCCCTCATAGCCGTGCGGCAAGAGGCACACGAGGCCGGACATGCGCAGCCACTTACGTTCACCCGATGAGATGAACTGGTCGAAGACGACCTGCGCGCCGTTAGCGAAATCGCCGAACTGTGCTTCCCACAAGGTCAGCGCGTTCGGCTCGGCAAGCGAATAACCGTATTCGAAGCCGAGCACCGCTTCTTCCGACAGCATCGAATTGATGACTTCGTAGCGCCCCTGGCCGTCGCGAATATTGTTGAGGGGAACGTATCGCGCTTCCGTCTCCTGATCGATCAGCACGGAATGGCGCTGCGAAAACGTGCCGCGCTCGCTATCCTGGCCGGACAGGCGCACGCGATGGCCTTCGTCGACCAAGGAGCCGAAGGCGAGCGACTCGCCCAGAGCCCAGTCGATGCCCTCACCGGTCTCGACCGCCTTGCGGCGATTATCGAGGAAGCGGCGGATGGTCTTGTGCAGGTTGAAGTCGTCGGGAACGGTATTGAGGCGCAGTCCGATTGCTTTAAGTCGATCGAAATCAACACCCGTCTGACCGCGCCGCGCGTCCTCGACCTCATTTGACGGACGCAATCCGGCCCAGCGGCCATCGAGCCAGTCGGCCTTATTCGGCTTGTAGGATTGTCCGGCCTCGTACTCTTCGTCGAGATGCTTGCGCCAGCCGGAAACGATCTCCTCGACCTCTGCCGCGGTGACGAGATTCTCCTCGACGAGTTTCTTCGAGTAAATCTCGAATGTCGTTTGATGCGCACGCACCTTCTTGTACATCAAGGGCTGCGTGAAGCTCGGCTCGTCGCCTTCGTTATGACCGAAGCGGCGATAGCACCACATGTCGACAACGACCGGCTTCTGGAATTTCTGGCGAAACTCGGTCGCGACTTTGGCGCAGAAGACGACCGCCTCGGGATCGTCGCCGTTGACATGGAAGATCGGTGCTTCGACCATCTTCGCCACGTCGGATGGATAAGGCGAAGAACGCGAATAGCGCGGATAGGTGGTGAAGCCGATCTGATTATTGATGATGAAATGCACCGAGCCGCCGGTGCGATGGCCCTTCAATCCTGACAGACCAAAGCATTCGGCGATAACACCCTGGCCAGCGAATGCTGCGTCGCCATGGATAAGCAGCGGCAAGACGATACCGCGTTCCTCAGTGTTGCACCCGTACTGATCCTGCTTGGCGCGCACCTTACCGAGCACGACGGGATCGACGATTTCGAGATGCGAAGGATTTGCGGTGAGCGACAGATGCACCTTGTTGTCATCGAACTCGCGGTCCGACGACGCGCCGAGATGGTACTTCACGTCGCCGGAGCCTTCGACGGCTTCCGGCACGAAGGATCCGCCCTTGAATTCATGGAACAGCGCACGGTGCGGCTTCGCCATCACCTGGCAGAGCACGTTGAGGCGCCCGCGATGCGCCATGCCCATGACGATTTCCTCTGTGCCGAGCGCGCCGCTGCGCTTGATGATCTGCTCGAGCGCCGGAACCATCGCTTCGGCGCCGTCAAGGCCGAAGCGTTTCGTGCCGGTGTAGCGCACGTCGAGGAATTTCTCGAAGCCTTCGGCCTCGGCGAGCTTGGTCAAAATGGCGCGCTTGCCCTCGCGCGTGAAGGCGATTTCCTTATCCGGACCTTCGATGCGTTGCTGGATCCATGCCTTCGCGGCAGGATCCGAAATGTGCATGAACTCGAAGCCGATCGTCGAACAATAGGTGCGGCGCAGTAGCACCAGCATCTCGTTGATCGTCGCAAATTCAAGACCGAGCACGTGATCGATGAAAATCTTGCGGTCCCAATCGCTCTCCTCGAAGCCGTAACTTGACGGATGGAGCTCGACGTGGTCGGGACGCGGCTCAAGGCCAAGCGGATCGAGATTAGCGTGCAGGTGACCGCGCATGCGATACGCGCGGATCATCATCAACGCACGAACGCTGTCTCGCGTCGCGCGCTGCACCTCTTCGTGCGAAACCGGCGCGCCTTTGGCGTCAGCCTTGCCCTTGACCTTCTCGCCGAGTGCGGTCTCGATATTTGCCCAATTGCCGTCGAGCGCCGAAACGAGTTCGCCGTTTGCTTCGATCGGCCAATTCTGCTTCGCCCAGGAGGGTCCGCGCGCGTTCTTCTCAACGTCGGCAGCGGAGTCGTTCAGCCTCGCAAAGAAGTCTTGCCATTCCGAATCGACGGAGTGCGGATCGTGTTCATAGGCGGCATGCAGCTGCTCGACATAGGCAGCATTACCGCCATAAAGGAACGATGTATTTGCGAAGGCGGTGTTGGGGGTGGAGGAAAGTGCCGCGGCGCCACCGCCGCCATTGTTACCGTTGGCTTCACGCCGAGCCATGTCATGACCTCCGGGGCAATCGCCCCTTCGAAGCACGCCTCGTACCGCGCATAGGCTGAGAGGCGTCGTAAGCATTTGGTCGGGCGCGTCCGCGCCGTTAGACGGGCGAAACGACGTCTCGATCTGGGGAGCGAACAAATATGCTCATTGGATCAAAGATGAAAGCATCTTCGACTGATTTCGTTTACGGAGGTCAGCCCTTGAGCAGCTCGACAAGCGTCTTCCCCAATCGTGCTGGCGAGGGCGAGACGCGAACGCCGGCGGCTTCCATCGCTGCGATCTTGTCCTCGGCCCCGCCTTTGCCACCGGAAATGATCGCCCCGGCATGGCCCATGCGACGGCCGGGCGGTGCCGTGCGCCCGGCAATGAAGCCTGCAACAGGCTTTTTGCGGCCACGCTTCGCTTCGTCTTTCAGGAACTGTGCAGCATCCTCTTCGGCCGAGCCGCCGATCTCGCCGATCATGACGATCGACTTTGTCTCCGCATCGCCGAGGAACATTTCGAGCACGTCGATGAATTCGGTGCCCTTCACCGGGTCGCCGCCGATTCCGACGGCGGTCGTTTGCCCGAGACCTTCCTGGGAGGTCTGGAAGACGGCCTCGTAGGTCAGCGTGCCGGAACGCGAAACGATGCCGACACTGCCGCGCTTGAAAATCTGCCCGGGCATGATGCCGATCTTGCACTCGCCGGCGGTCATCACGCCTGGGCAGTTTGGCCCGACAAGGCGCGATTTCGAGCCAGCGAGCGAGCGCTTTACCCGAATCATATCCTGCACAGGCACGCCTTCGGTGATGCAGACAATGAGCGGGATTTCCGCGTCGATCGCCTCGCAAATCGCATCTGCGGCCCCGGGCGGCGGAACATAGATCACGGTGGCATCAGCGCCGGTGGCGGCTCTCGCCTCCTCGACCGTGTCGAAGACCGGCAAATTGAGATGCGTCGAGCCGCCTTTGCCCGGCGATGTGCCGCCGACCATCTTCGTTCCGTAGGCGATCGCCTGTTCGGAATGGAAGGTGCCGTTGCGGCCGGTAAAGCCCTGGCAGATGACTTTCGTGTTCTTGTCGATAAGGACGGACATAAAACCCGATCTCGCTAGTTCTGTTTGATGTTCGTCCGCATCACGCGGCCTTTATTGCTTTCACAATCTTCTGTGCGGCATCGTCGAGATCGTCAGCCGAAATCACGTTGAGGTTCGATTTGGCGATGATCTCTTTGCCCAATTCGACATTTGTGCCTTCGAGCCGCACGACGAGCGGCACTTTCAGCCCGACTTCTTTCACCGCCGAGACCACACCTTCGGCGATGATGTCGCAACGCATGATGCCGCCGAAAATGTTGACGAGGATGCCCCTCACCTTCGGATCGGCAGTGATGATCTTGAACGCCGCGGTTACCTTTTCCTTGGTGGCGCCCCCGCCGACATCAAGAAAGTTCGCGGGCTCTTCGCCATAGAGCTTGATGATGTCCATCGTCGCCATGGCGAGCCCGGCCCCGTTTACCATACAGCCGATCGTTCCATCGAGCGTGATGTAGGAAAGATCGTACTTGGATGCCTCTATTTCCTTCGCATCTTCTTCCGTCTCATCGCGCAACGCTGCGACATCCGGGTGACGGAAAAGGGCGTTATTGTCGAACGCGATTTTCGCATCAAGACAGCGTATCTTGCCGTCCCTTGTAACAATCAGCGGATTGATTTCGAGAAGCTCCATGTCCTTCGTGGTGAACGCGGCATAGAGCTGGCTTGCGAGCGTCCCTGCCTGTTTCGCAAGGTCGCCAGAAAGACCGAGCGCATTGGCGATCTTGCGCCCGTGGTGCGGCACGATTCCCGTCGCCGGATCGACCGAAAAAGTGACGATCTTCTCCGGTGTGTCATGTGCGACCTTCTCGATATCCATGCCGCCTTCGGTCGAGACGACGAAAGCGACGCGCGAGGTCGTGCGATCGACCAGCATCGACAAATAAAATTCCTTGGCGATTTCCGCACCTTCTTCGATGTAGAGGCGGTTGACCTGTTTGCCGGCTGCCCCGGTCTGCGCCGTGACAAGCGTCTTGCCAAGCATTTGCTCGACATATTGGTCGACTTCTTCCGGCGACTTCGCGAGCCGGACGCCGCCTTTGTCGCCTGCGGTTGGCTCCTTGAATTTGCCT
>JAFAVH010000292.1 GCA_019242655.1 Methylobacteriaceae bacterium | reverse complement strand
GGTCGCTTTTGCCGGCCGCTCCGTGGTGATCGCGCGCCGCGTCGCCGGCATCGCCATGCAAGTGCGTGTGCCGCTCACCTCGTATCGGGGCGTGAGGTTATCGCTCGGGTCGGCAGAGGGCGAAGCGCTGCATACGATCGAGCTGCTGCACCACGATCCCGACCTCTCGGTTCCGCTGTTTCAAGCCGCCGATCCACGGGTCGTCGAAGCCGAATGGTGCGCTTGGGCAAACTCGCTGTCGCTGCCGCGGCTGTTCGAGGATTTTCCAGCGGATTCTCGGCCGGCCCAAACCAATTTGCCAGAGCCGCGCCGCCGTGGCTCCATGGTCGCGAAACGCCGGACGCGCTTCTCGCGTCGGCGCAAGGCCGGCGCGCAACAGCGGCTCGCGGTCATGCACACCGGCGAGCGCGAGATCATCTCGTACGAATAAGTTGCGACGTGGCGCGTCAGAACAACGCTTCGCCTGCCATGATCCCGAGCACGAGCAGGATGACAAACACGACGATGAAGATGAAGAACAGGATCTTGGCGATCCCGGCGGAGGCTTCCGATAGCCCGGTGAAGCCGAAGGCCGCCGCAACGATCGAAACGATGAAGAAGAACAGTGCCCATTTGAGCATGTGATCGCCCCGGAGCTGCGTCGTGTTGTTGTGCGCAGAATGCAAAGATGAGGCTTATGTTCCCGCTCAGACGATCCGCGCGACGAGGCCGTCGAGCGCGATCCCCGCGAAGAGTAACAGGCCAGCATCGCGATTCGAGCGAAAGAGCAAAAGCGCCTTGCGCTGATCATCGGGATCGATTGCGCGCACCTGCCACATGAGATGCGCCGCAAAGGCGAGCAGTCCGAGCTGGGCGAGAGGACCGACCCTTGCCGTGAGAAGCGCGGCTTCGGTGAGGAGGATCGCGCCCGCAAAGAGCATCGCCACCGCGGGACGCACACTCGCGCCGAACAGCCGGGCGGTCGAACGCACGCCAATGATGGAATCGTCGCGAATATCCTGGAGCGCGTAGATCGTGTCGTAGCCTATCGTCCAGAGGATCGCTGCCGCGTAGATGAGAAATGCCGGCCAAGCGAGGCTGCCCATGATTGCCGCCCAGCCCATGAGGCCGCCCCACGCGAATGCGAGGCCGAGCGCGGCCTGCGGCCAGGACGTGGTCCGCTTCATGAACGGGTAGATGACGACGAAGACGAGTGAGCTCAGGCCGACGCCAATCGCAAACCAGTTGAAGCAGAGGAGCACGGCCAGGCCGACAAGGCATTCGAGAACGAGGAAAACAAGCGCTTGGCGCGGCCTCAGCCGCCGGGAGGCGAGCGGCCGATTGCGCGTGCGCTCTACTCTGGCATCGATGTCTCGGTCGACGAGGTCGTTATAGGTCGAACCTGCCCCACGCATCGCCACCGCGCCGATGAGCAACAGGAGGAAGTGCAGCAGGTTCGGCGCTAGCCCCAGAGAGGAAGTCGCCAGCGCGCTCGACCACCAGCAGGGAAGGAGGAGAAGCCACCAGCCGATTGGCCGGTCGAGGCGTGCAAGTTGTATGTATGGCCGAAATCCCGGCGGGGCGTAACGCCAGATCGGATGGTCCGGACGCGCGTCGGGCAGAGCCTCTGTCGGCGTCGTTCGTTCTGTACCCGCCGCGTTGGCGGGTCGTGTCACAGCGGCCCGGCGGGAAGTTTCGTCGGACCGGCGCCGCCGTTGGCCTGCTGCTCCTGCGCCTTTTTCATCTGCTCGGCGATCTTGCAGGCCTGCGCGGCCGTTTGCGACGTCTTGGCGTGGCCGGCGGAGGCATTCTCGATCGCTTGGTCGGGAATCGCGCACCAATCCTTATTCTTGGTCATGTAGGCGATGAGCTCGCTTTCCATCGCCACCAATTTGCGGAGCTTCGGGCAGGCCCCGACCGGGTCGAGCTTGCCCTTGGTTGCCTTCGCCGAGGCGTTCAGATCCTGGATAACGGCCTCGCGCTTCTGCATGACCTTGCCGAGGTCCTCGTTGCAGTCGGCGTGCGCCGGGGCCACCAGGGTCGGCAGACCCAATCCAAGCAACAAAACGGGGATGGCGAAGCGGACCACGGGGCGAGGCGTCTGCATGGGGCTGCCTTGAGCGGAAATGGTGTGAGCCGGGAAATCGCCGAAATGGATGGCCGGCGAAAGCGGCAGCTTCATGACGCGCGTTTCTCCTTTAAGCTCAACGCGCTATGAACGAACCCGGTGCACTCCGCGCCACCAGCGTCGATGGATCGGGTGTTTTGTGCCGCGATACGATTTTTCCGCGCAGCGACTTTTTGTCGACGAAGCACTTGCCGCACAACGCGAATTTGCCCTCGCGTCGGCTCAAACGAATTACCTTCTGTCGGTCCTGCGGATGCGGGCAGGGGATCGAATCCTCCTCTTCAATGGCCGCGACGGCGAGTGGCTCGCGGAAGTCCAAACGGGAACAAAACGGAGCGCCGGGCTTCGTGTTCTCACACAGACTCGGGCGCAGGATAGCGGGCCGGACATCGATTATTGTTTCGCGCCGCTCAAACATGCGCGCCTCGATTACATGGTTCAAAAGGCGGTCGAAATGGGCGCGCGGCGGCTCCTGCCGCTGCTCACCAAGAGAACGCAGGTCTCGCGCATCAACCAATCGCGCATGCGCGCCAACGCGATCGAGGCAGCCGAACAATGCGGCATCCTCGCGGTGCCGGAGATCATGCCGGAGATAAGTCTTTCGTCGTATCTTGCCGAGCGCTCGCCCGATCGCCTCCTCGTCTTCTGTGACGAAGACGCGGAGGTTACAAATCCGGTAAGCGCATTGCGCAATGCGAAAAGCGCACTTGCAAACGCATCCCTCGCGCTTCTGATCGGACCGGAGGGCGGCTTCGATTCTTCCGAGCGCGCGGCGCTTCTTGCCGCTGCGAACGTGCTGCCGATTTCGCTTGGCCCGCGCATCTTGCGCGCCGACACGGCGGCTGTTGCGGGATTGGCACTCCTGCAGGCGGTTCTGGGCGACTGGAGCTGAGTGGCGTCGCGAACCACGATGTCGCCATGATCCTCGATGCATCATGGGGCTTGAATCAGCCCGGCCTCAGCAGGCTGACAGAATATGAAACAGGGTTGCGCGCAAGCATGGGTTTTGATGGCCGTCTGAGTTCCGGTTTCGCTGCGTTCGCGTTGATCGTCGCGACCTCGACTTCCGCCTCGGCGCAAGGCAGCCGGGCAAGTGTCGGCGAGCACAAGATCAATCCATGCTCGATTTACGGATCTGATTTTGTCCCGGTCGAAGGCACGAATACGTGCGCGCGCATCGGCGGGCATATTCGGGTGGAAATCGGCGTCGGCAATGGATTGCGCAACGGTTTTGCGCGTTCGGATTCCGATGGCACGCGTCCCGCAGCCTTGAATTCCGACGCGAACGGCGTGGCTACCGATCCGGGCTATGAAGTGCCAAGCGATTCCCGCACGCATCTGCGCGTCCGCGAATTGCCGGGCGCACGTGATCTCTTCGCGCGCTGAGCTCGCTAAAGCCGCGCCTCGTCAAAAGCCGGATCGATATTCTCCTTCCATGCGGTCTTGTACCGCTCGAGCCAATGTTCCGCCAAGGTGCGCTTCTCGCCGACAATCCTATCGAGATAGTTGAGGTAGACCGCCTCATCCTTCCCTGACAAATCTCGGTGCCCACGCCGCGTGAGACCGCCTCTAGCAAGCGCCAGCACATCCGTTGCGATATCCTTGACCTTGCGTCCAGCGATCTCTGCCTGCAACGCGAGACGCGGGATATCGGCGCGCAAGCGCGATCGTTCATCCTCGCTCCAACTCTTGACGAGCTGCCACGCGCCGTCGAGTGCTGCTTCGTCATAAAATAAGCCCGCCCACAAAGCCGGCGAAGCAAGCACGTGATCGCGCGATCCCATATCCGCGCCGCGCATTTCGAGAAATCGCTTCAAGCGCACTTCGGGAAAGATCGTCGAAAGATGGTTTGCCCAATCCGACATCGTCGCGTGCTCGCCGGGCAGTGCAGCGAGCTTGCCTGCGAACAGGTCGCGAAAGCTTGCGCCGCTCACATCGTGATAATACTCGTCGCGTTTGACGAAATACATCGGGACATCGAGTGCGTAATCGACATAACGCTCGAATCCCATACCGCTCTCGAATGCAAACGGCAGCATGCCGGTGCGCGC
>JAFAVH010000218.1 GCA_019242655.1 Methylobacteriaceae bacterium | reverse complement strand
CGCCGGCAAACGTGTCGGCATTGACGTTGTATGTCTCGCCGTCGTCGCCGAGCGCCACCGGTGCGAGCACCGGAATAAGCTCGCGTCCGAGGATTTGCTCGAGAACGGTCGTGTCGACTTCGCGTGGCTCGCCAACAAAGCCGAAATCGATCTCATGATCGCTGTTGGTCGCCGGATCGTGCACGGCGCGCGTGACCTTCGTCGCGCGCACCATGTTGCCGTCCTTGCCGCAGAGCCCGACGGCACGGCCGCCCTCGGCATTGATGAAGCCGACGATCTGCTTGTTGATCGAACCGGCGAGCACCATCTCGACGATTTCCATCGTCGGCTTGTCGGTGATGCGCAGTCCGCCGGCGAACTGCGATTGGATGCCGAGCTTCTTCAACATCGAACCGATTTGCGGGCCGCCGCCATGCACGACGACGGGATTCAATCCCGCCTGCTCGAGCAGCACCATGTCGCGAGCGAAATCGCGCGCGACATTCTCGTCTCCCATCGCATGGCCGCCATACTTCACGACGACGATCGAATCGTCGTAGCGCAGCATGTGCGGCAGCGCCTGCATGAGGATCTGCGCCTGCTCCTGCGGACTGACTTTGATCGGCTCGGCCATGAATCGTCCCGTTTCGGCGGCTATTTAACTGGTCGAGCCGGTCGGCTCAACGTGACGCCTGGCGCTCATGAATGAGACGCGCGATGGAGGCGCGCAGTTCCGGTACGCCGTCCCCGGTGTGGGCCGAGGTGAACAGCACCTCCGGATAGGCGGCGGGACGCGGGGCGAGGGCCGCGCGCGTCTCGGCAATCCGCCCTTCGATCGCGGCGCCCTTCACCTCGTCCTTCTTGGTCAAGACGGCCGCATACGAGACGGCGGACTTGTCGAGAAGGTCGAGCATTTCCGTATCGACCGGCTTTATCCCATGCCGTCCATCGACGAGGACGAGGACGCGCAAGAGTGCCGCGCGGCCACGCAGATAGCCTTTGAGCAATTCCGTCCAGCTCGCGACCTTCTCCTTGCCGACGGCGGCATATCCCCAGCCCGGCATATCGACGAGGCGCAGCGCGCCATTCAGCTCGAAGAAGTTCAGTTCCTGCGTCCGACCGGGCGTGCGCGACATGCGCGCCAGCGTCTTGCGTCCGGTCAGCGCGTTGATGAGCGACGATTTGCCGACATTGGAGCGTCCGGCAATTGCGATCTCGGGAAGAGTGGCCGGCGGCAATCCGTCGAGTTTCGAAGCGCCCCAGATGAAATCGCAGGGGCCGGCAAAGAGACGGCGTCCCGATTCCAGGAAATCAGGATCGCTCACGCAGGCTCACGCCGTTTTTGCGGCGGAACATACCGGCGAGATTGTCCCAAAGTTCGAACTTCACGCCGGCGCGGCGCATGATGAACCCTTGCTGCGCGACTGACAGAAGATTGTTCCACGTCCAGTAGATGACGAGGCCCGCCGGGAACGAGCCGAGCATGAAGGTGAAGATGATCGGCATATACGTGAACATCTGCTTTTGCACGGGGTCGGTCGGCTCGGGATTCATCTTCATCTGGATGAACATCGAGACGCCCATGATGATTGGCCAGATGCCGAGCCACAGGAACGAACCGATCAATGGAAGGTGCGTCGGAGTCCATGGGATCAGGCCGAACAGCGTGAAGATGTTGGTCGGATCCGGCTGCGACAGATCGCGTATCCAGCCGACGAACGGCGCTTGGCGCATCTCGATCGTGACAAACAGCACTTTATAAAGCGCGAAAAAGACGGGAATCTGGATAATGACCGGCAGGCAGCCAGCGACGGGATTGATCTTCTCGCGCTTATAAAGCGCCATCAGCTCCTGCTGCTGCTTGGCGCGATCGTCCTTGAAGCGCTCCTGGATCGCCTTCATCTGCGGCTGCATCGCTTTCATGCGCGCCATCGACATGTAAGAGCGGTTGGCGAGCGGGAAGAACGCGACCTTGACCAAAAATGTGACGCAAAGAATCGCGAAGCCGAAATTGCCGATAAGCCGATAGAAGAAGTCGATGAGCTTAAACATCGGCCGGGTGATGAAATAAAACCAACCCCAGTCGATGAGCAGATCGAATTTCTTGATGCCGAGTCCGGATTCGTAGCGGTCGAGCAGGTCGCTGACTTTCGCGCCCGCAAACAGGCGCGAATTGACCGCAAGCGTCGCGCCCGGCGCGATTGTCTGCGCTGCGCCTTGCTGATCGACCTGGTAGATTTTCGATCCGGTCCCGTAAGAGAGGTAGCGCCCCTTGATCGGCGCGCTCTGATCGGGAATGACGGCTGTCGCCCAATACTTGTCGGCGAAACCAAGCCAGCCGCCCGTGCCGTCGAGGCGCTGGGTTGCCTGCGGTTCCTTTTCGATGGCGTCGTAGGACGTCTCCTTCACGCCGGAATCGCCGACGACGCCGACGAAACCTTCGTGCAAAACCGCATAACCAGAAACAGTCGGCTTGCCGTGCCGCGAGACGAGCTCATACGGGAAAAGCGTGACCGGCTCGGTCCCCTTGTTCTCGATGCTCTGCGTCACCGTGAACATGTACTGATCGTCGACCGCGATCGTGCGATGGAAGATCAGGCCGGCGCCGTTGTCGTATGTGAGATTAACCGGCTTCTCGGCGGTCAGGACGGTCGTATCCGCCGTCCACAACGTGTCACCCTTCGGCAGCTCGACGTTTTGGCCGGGCTGCGGCACGAAGCCCCACTCGGCGTAATAGGGCTGCGGCGATCCCGAAGGTGACAGAAGCACGATGTTTGGACTGCTGGGATCGACCGTCTCGCGATAGCCCTTGAGGACGACGTCGTCGATGCGCCCGCCCTTCAATGCGATCGAGCCCGAGAGGCTCTTTGTATCGATCGCGACGCGTGGGCTCTCGGCCAGAGCCTGCTCGCGGGTGCGGATCGCGTCGGGCGAGGTCGGCTGGATTCCGGCGTTCGGCGGCGGCGCGGCGCCGGGCACGGGACCCGGCTCGGCGGCGTTTGGTGTCGCGCTCGGCGCGCCCGATGGCGGCCTTGGCGCCGGCTGTTGCAACGATTGTTGCGCCTGGCGCTGCTTCTCAAGCTGCGGCCCGGCATAGAAATACTGCCAGCCGATGATGACCAGCAGCGACAGCCCGATCGCCAGGATCAGATTTTTCGGGTCCTGGTTCATCGGCGGTCGGCTGCTTTCAGAGACACTTCGTCGGTTCCACTTTTCTTCGATTTGCTGGATTGGGGCTTGCTGGATTGGGGCTTGCTGGATTTGCGGTCCAGCCTGGTGCCGATTTCCGCAAGGGCCCGGACAATCTGGTTGGAAAGGTCGGCAAAGGGAGTGTTGAGCGCCGCTGTACGCGCGACGAAGACATAGTCGTGCGCCTCGCGAACGGGAAGGCCTTCGGTCGTTCGGATTGCCTCTTTTAAGCGCCGGCGGATGCGCGCCCTCTCGACCGCATTTCCAATCTTTTTGGTTACGGTGAACCCGAACCGGGCTCCACCAGGCTCATGCCGCGATGTCGCCTGCAGCGAGAACGCCGGCGCGTTGAATCGTAACCCTTTGGCTGCCGACAGAAATTCGGATCGCCGGCGCAGCCGGCCATGCCGCGATGCCGGCGTCGCCACTCAGGCCGACAGGCGCTTGCGTCCGCGCGCCCGGCGCGCCGCCACGACCTTGCGGCCGCCCGTCGTCGCCATCCGCGCCCGAAAGCCGTGCCGGCGCTTGCGGACAAGCTTGCTGGGCTGATAGGTCCGTTTCAAGATTCCGCTCCGCTAATCAATCGAGAGCGACGAGCGAGCTTCGCTGAGCTCGGCTATTGCGTCATGTCTCGGCGGCAAAAGGAAACGTCGGCCCTGAGCCGACGTTTTGCGTGCGCGGTATAGCTTTGAAGGCTGTGATAAGTCAACATTGACTGATCCTGCACGCAGCGCGCACCGCTGATCGGCTAGGTACTGGGTAGCATTCGACAATGAATACGATGCGGCCGATGCCTGCCGGAGTGAGCGAGGTCGCCACGTCCGCGCGCGGATTCGGGCTTGCCAGCCGCGTGCTCGCGCTTTTGGTCGGTTTCGTGATCCTGGCCGAGATTGCGATCTACGTGCCCTCGATCGCGAATTTCCGCACGAACTGGCTGCAGACGCGTCTGTCGGCTGCCTACACCGCGGCGCTCGTTCTCGAGGCCGCGCCGAAAGGCATGGTGCCGGCCGAACTCAAGCGCGAATTATTGGACAGTGTCGGCGCGCGCATGATCGTGCTGCAGATGGGCGATGCGCGTCACCTGCTCGCAGTCTCCGACATGCCGCCGGCGATCGACGAGACGGCGGATCTGCGCGCCTATTCCTCGTGGGAATCGATGATGGCCGCCCTGCAGGCGCTCATCGCACCCGCGGGCCGCATCATCGATGTGAAGGGGCCGGCGCCGATGGGCGCGAACTTCATCGAAATCGCGATGGACGAGGCGCCGCTGAAAGCGGCCATGCGCGAATATTCGGAGAATATTGTGCTTGTGTCGCTCTTCATCTCGGCGATCGTCGCGACCTGCGCCGCGCTGGCGATCCATCTAATGGTGCTGCGTCCGGTACGGCGGCTGACCTCGAATCTCATGGACTTTGCCGAGCGGCCCGAAGATGCGTCCCGCATCATCGTCCCGTCGCGGCGCACGCATGAGATCGGCCAGGCGGAGCGGGCGCTCGCCGTCATGGAATCGGCGCTTGCTCGCGAGCTCAATGAGAAGAAGCACCTGGCGGCGCTCGGCCTCGCCGTTGCCAAGATCAGTCACGAGCTGCGCAACATGCTGGCCTCGGCGCAATTGCT
>JAFAVH010000376.1 GCA_019242655.1 Methylobacteriaceae bacterium | reverse complement strand
CGGACGCGTTACCTGCGTGCTCGGACGCAACGGCGTCGGCAAGACATCGCTCTTGCGCGCGATTGTAGGGCATCAGTCGATCCGCAGCGGCAGGATCATGTGGGATGGCCAAAGCATCGCCGGCCTCGCGCCGCATCAGCGCGCGCGGCGTGGCGTCGGCTACGTGCCGCAAGGCCGCGAGATTTTTCCATTGCTCAGCGTCAAGGAGAATCTCGAGACCGGCTACGCGCCGGTGAAGCGTAAGGAACGCTTCATCCCTGAAGAAGTGTTCGAGCTGTTCCCAGTGCTGAAAACGATGCTCGGGCGGCGCGGCGGCGATCTCTCCGGCGGTCAGCAGCAGCAGCTCGCCATCGGCCGCGCGCTGGTCACCCGGCCGAAACTGCTCGTCCTCGACGAGCCGACGGAAGGCATCCAACCCTCGATCATCAAGGATATCGGCCGCGCGATCTCCTATCTGCGCTCGAAGGGCGATATGGCGATTGTGCTGGTCGAGCAATATTTCGATTTCGCCAAGGAGCTTGCCGACGATTTCCTGGTCATGGACCGCGGCGCCGTCGTGCTTGCCGGCGACAAAGGCTCGATGGTCGAATCCGAAGTGCGCAAGCGCCTGTCGGTGTGACGCGCCTGCGGGCGTGAAAGGTGGCTAACTTGCCTCGCGCACAGCGTAGAAGGACGCAACCACACCCGCCGGCGAGATCGAGCCAGGCTGGCTGCCCGCATGCTGTTTCGTGCGGATCACGGAGCCCACAATAGCAGGCTGCTGAGCGACGCCATCCGGCCAGTGTGGCACCAGCCAACCTTCATAATTGTAGATCCATGTCTCGTTGTTGATTGTGCCGGTGCCCTGGAATCGCGCCCGCATCGGCGTTCCGTATTCGCGCGAACCCTGCAGTTTCAGCGACCATCCGGTGCCGCCGATCGTCCCGGCGAGGATTTCCATCGGCGCGTCAACGAACTCGATCGTTGCCCGGCCAAATTCGAGAGCGTTGAAGGCGGTCTCGAGCTTGGGATCGTTGGTGAGGCTCCGGTACGTCCAGCGACCCACAAAGGGATTGTCGCCCATTTTGCTCTCCCCGTAGTGCACGAGCCTGCAGAAAAGATTTGGCCCCCATCTCTTGGCGGTAGATGAGGGCCTAAAAGGTATCGGTTATGAAACGGCGTGATTGGAGCGCAAACTGCGCCGCGTGAAGGTGTGATTTCGCACAGTTCACGGGCGTGTCACAGTTGAACGCAGGGCGCTCGGGCCGGCGCCGCCGATGGCTTTTCCGGGCCGGTCGGACGTGCTCTAAGCTCTCGCCAATCAGGGAGACAAGGCTCATGAAGTTTCGGCGTCCCGCAGCGATCTTCGCAGTCGTGCTTGTGGCCCTCGGCCTCGCGGGCTGCGGCTACAACACGATTCCCACCTTGGAGGAGCAGGCCAAGGCGCGATGGGCCGACGTGCAGAACCAGTATCTGCGCCGCGCCGACCTCATCCCGAACCTGGTCGCGACCGTGCAGGGCTATGCCAAGCAGGAAAAGGACGTGCTAACCTCCGTCGTCGAGGCACGCGCCAAGGCAACCTCGGTGAAGATCGACGCCTCGCAGCTGACCGATCCAGACAAGTTGAAGCAATTCCAGGATGCGCAGAACCAATTGTCCGGCGCGCTCGGCCGCCTGCTCGCGATCACGGAAGCCTATCCCGACTTGAAGTCGAACCAGAATTTCCTCGCGCTGCAATCGCAGCTCGAGGGAACCGAGAACCGCATCGCGGTCGCGCGGCGCGATTACATCGACGCGGTGCGCGAATATAATTTGTCGCTGCGCACCTTCCCGACCGTGCTCTGGGCGAAGACGATCTTTGCCGGCAACAAACCGATGGCGGAGTTCGCCGCGAGCGAGGGAGCGCAATCGCCGCCGCAGGTGAAGTTCTGACCTTGACGTGATGCACGTTTCCGAGGGGCCACTTTCCCGGACGCGCACGCAGCCAAGTGTACGCGGGCTGCGTAAACTTGCCCGCGAAGCGGCATCCGGGACCCAGGGGCAAACGCATCTGTCCTGGACCCCGGATCGCATTCCGCTATGCGCCATGCGTCCGGGGATGTGGTCTCTTGCTACAGCCCTTTGGCTAATCACATTCGCAGCGCTCGCGGCGTTGAACTTCCCGGCGCTGACCGGTCGCATCGTCGATCAGGCAAACATCATTCCGGCGGCGACGCGAGACTCGCTTGAGAGCAAGGTGACCGATCTTGAAAACAAGTCCGGCATCCAGCTCGTCGTCGCGACCGTCAGCTCGCTGCAGGATTCCGACGTCGAGACATATGCCAACCAGCTGTTCCGCGCCTGGAAGCTCGGTGAGAAGCCGAAGAACAACGGCGTCTTGCTGCTCGTTGCGCCGAAGGAGCGCAAGGTGCGCATCGAGGTCGGCTACGGGCTCGAGGGAGTCCTCACCGATGCGTTGTCAAACATCATCATCACCAATCAGATCGTGCCGCGCTTCAAAGCCGGCGACTTTGCCGGCGGCGTCGAGCGCGGCGTCGACGGCATCATCGCGGCACTGACCACCGATACGAGCGATTGGCAGAAGAAGAAGCAGGTCCGCGGCGAAGATCAGGATGACGTGTTTGCCGCGCTGCTGCCTTTCCTCATCGTTTTTCTGTTCGTCTTCATGTTCTGGATGATGAACCGGCAGGCGCGTGGCCAACGGCGTGGCGGCTGGGGCGGACCAATCTTCATTCCGACCGGCTCCAATTGGGGCAGCGGCTCGTCTTGGGGCGGCGGCTCCTCCTGGGGAGGCGGCGGTGATTTCGGCGGCTTTTCCGGCGGTGGCGGCTCGTCGGGCGGCGGCGGCGCCTCGGGGAGCTGGTGATGGCGGTTTCCGCCGAAGACCGCAAACGCATCGCCGACGCGATTCGCGCTGCTGAAGCGAACACATCAGGCGAAATCGTCTGCGTGCTGGCGCGCGCGTCATCAGAATATCATGCCGTGCCGGTGCTCGCCGGCGCTTTGTGCGCGCTGGTTCTGCCGTGGGCGCTCGTCTTTCTCACCCAATGGAGCGTCGAGCGCATTCTCATCGCGCAGTTCTTTATCTTTGTGCTCACAACAGCGATTTCTGTGCTGACGCCACTCGGCATGGCGCTGGTGCCGCGGCGGATCAAACGCACGCGTGCGCATCGTGCTGCGAGGGAGCAGTTTCATACGCGCGGATTGGCGCGGCTCGACACGCGCGCCGGCGTCTTGATTTATGTGTCGCTCGCCGAGCGTTACGCGCGGATCGTCGTCGACGATCACCTCGCCGCGAAAGTGCCGGCAAACGAATGGCGCGCTGCAGTGGGCGCCCTGACATCTCACGTGAAGGAGGGACGCGTCGCCAACGGATTCATCGCCGCGATCGAGCGCTGCGGCACGGTTTTGGCGGCGCAGGCGCCGGGTCCGCACCAAGACAAGCTACCGGATCGGATTTACGTGATTTGACAGATGCTTAGCTGGCCTTGCGGCACGCGGCGCCAATCCCCACATCTTGTTCACGAGACACGCCTAGCCGCCCGGCCCGATCACCCGCGAGCGGCGCAGCCCATAAAAGGGCGGGCGTGTCTTCTTGCGTTTTAGCGAGCGCATCTTGCGTGTCAGCGCGCGATTAACGCCGCTTGTCGCTCCCTTCTGCATTCGCTGCGACATTCGACTGCGAAGCGGCGCGCCGCGGCTTAAACGCCTCAGCGCCGGGAACTTGAAGCGCGATCCTTCAAGGCTGCCGCCATCTCGGAAATAACGTTCCTCGCGGCAATTCTTGGGTCGGAGCTCTGCGTGATCTGCCGGCCCATAACAAGATAATCGGCCCCCCAAAGGACCGCGTCATAAGGCGTGCCGACCCTTTTCTGATCGCCGTGGTCAGCACCTTGCGAACGTATTCCCGGCGTGACGATCATTAGTTTGTCGCGTGAAACGTCACGTATCCGCGTGATCTCTTTCGGTGAGGCTATAACGCCATCGACCCCGGCCGCGAGCGCTTTTTTTGCCCGCTGGACCACCAGGTCCTCGACGCTGACGGCTGAAGGGTATCCCATTTCTTCGAGGTCGGCCGCATCCATGCTAGTCAGCACGGTGACGCAGAGTATCTTCAGGAACGAGTTACCTTTCCCTTCGACAGCCGCCTTCAGGATGCCGCCGACGCCATGCACCGTCAAAAAATCGATGCCGATTTCGGCGGCACGTGCGACCGCGTTCCTGATCGTTTCCTCGATGTCGAAATATTTGTAGTCGAGGAAAACGCGTTTGTTCGCTTTCTTGAGCTTTTTGGCGAACGCATCTCCGCCGGCTAGCTGCAAACCCAAACCGACTTTGTAGAAGGTCACTTCGTCGCCGAGCTCGTCCACAAGCCGCTCGGCTGCTTCGATTGTTGGAAAATCCAGAGCTACGATCAGCTTCTCGCGCGCGTCCGCCTCCGCGCGATCGAGGTCGGGTGAGGGATGGATCGCTGCCAAAGCCGACCCCATGCTGCCGCTGTTCCAGGCTGAAGCGGCAATGTTCTCGCCGCGTGGTTCGTCTTCGTTTGAATCGCCGGCGTGTCAATAGCAAGCCGGATGTGGCGACGTGCGCGCGACTCGCCGGCTTTTCCCCGCCGGCTTTGTGTGAGACCGCCTCGGCTGCTTCGCCGGTTGCTGAAGACGCGCCGGCGTCCGGCTGGTACCGCCGCCCCGGCTCGAACGGGGGACCCCCAGATCCACAATCTGGTGCTCTAACCAACTGAGCTACGGCGGCATCGAGAGCGGCGGGAACCTAAAACCCGCCCACATCGATTGCAAGCGAGCGCGGTGCCGCAGCGCCGCCGATTGTCAGCGCCGCGGCAGATCGGATCGCGCCACCGCGCCGAGTTCGCGCGCTTGTTCCTGGATCGCCACCATCTGCGTGCGCACATAATCCGATTGCAGCGTGAGCACTTCCTGTATGTCCTTGGCGTGGACGAGCTTTTGCGCAAGGTCGAAGGCGGCTTTCACGTTTGTCTCGGCGAAACTCATCGCCTTCGCGCCCATGTCCTTCATCTGCACGGGCAACGGAAAAGGTGTCGCCTCCATCGCGCCGGCAGCCTTTTGCGCGGCGCCGATAAATCCCTCAAAAGCCTTGCGCGCCTGATCGACGCTCTTCTCGGCGAAGTCGCGCATTTCGCTCGGCACTTCGTAAGCCATTGTCAGCCCCCGATCGGGACCGCGCTCCCCAACGCCGGCCCACCGTCCCGTTTAGCATGTTCGTGATTAGCCGTGCATGGGTGGCGCGCACTTGTGGACGCTCTCGAGCCACCCTCTTAATATTCTGTTTACCTCAACCGCTTCGGGCGGAAAACAGCACGGGCTCAGGGCGGCCCACATTCCAGTGGAGAGCGCGGAAGGATGGCCGGACTTTCGAACGCGCCCGCGCCAAGCGAGCCGGAAGTCGAGCGGCTGCTTGAAGAACCGGCTTTCCGCGAACTCTGCCAGCGCGGCAGCCCGGCCTTTGCGGCGTCGCTTGCCGACGGCTCGCTGATCTGGGCGAACGCCGCGGCGCGGCAGCTCCTCCAATCCCAGCTGGCGCGTATTCCGGAACGTTTGGCCGCCGGCAGCGCCGACGCGGGGACGACGCCGCGCCTGAAGCGGCTGCTTGTCGATGGTGGCGCAGGGGTAAAACCGCTGTCCGTCCTGATCAAGCGCGCCTTTCTGGCGGATGGCCGCGAGATATTGCTCGCGGCGGTCCTCGGCGCGCCCGCAGCAGAGCGCGCGCCGGATGTGGCGGATGAGGTGAGACCCGGAGCAAAGTCGGCGAGTGCGCCCAAAGCGGACAAGCCCGATCCGTCTCCGCCTGCCGCCGAGGCAACCCCCGGCGCCGCAAAGAGTGCGGCGGAAATCCGCGCAACTCTCCTCAAAGCCCATCGCTATCCGACGATCCGTTTCCTCTGGCAGACGGACGAAACCGGGCGGATCATCTCGGTGACGCCGCCATTGGCGGATATCGTCGGTGCGGCGCATGGCGATCTCGCCGGGCGGAATATCGTCGACGTTGTCGAGGACCTGCTGCTCGACCCGGGCGGGCGCATTCTCGCCGCGATGCAGGTCCCGGAGACGTGGGGCGGCATCGAGGTCGCCTGGCCGATTGCGGCCGCGGCCGCCGCTGTGCCGGTCGATCTCGGCGGCCTTCCCGTCTTCGATCAGCAGCGCACGTTTCGTGGCTTCCGCGGTTTTGGGGTGATGCATCTTGATCGCGTCGGCGACGCGACCCCGCCCGCGCAGCCGCGCGAGGCGCAGCCCCTGCCCCCAAGCGACGCAACGCCCAGGGTCGTGGAACAGGCGCGGCCAATCCTCGAAAATACACCAAGCGCCGAGCCCGCGGCTGCTGCGCCTCCGGAGCCGGCCGTCACGGCGCCGAACGTCGTGCCATTGCGTCCGTACGCGGCCCTCGGCGGCGCCTTCGGCTCGCGCGGCCCGGCCTCCGACCTCCCGGCCGCGGCGCACGCTGAACCGGGCGACCCGGCGGGAAAAAGCCTCTCCGACAGCGAGCACAAGGCCTTCGACGAGATCGCCCGCGCGCTCAACGAGGACGCCACGGCGCCGCCAGAACCGTCCCCCGCCGGAGCTCGAGCGGGCGCCGGGACGGCGCATGCAATCGGCGCCGCACAAACACTGAGCGTGCTCGACCGTCTGCCGGTCGGCGTGCTGATCAGCCGCGGCGCAACAGCCCTCTATGCCAATCGCATGCTGCTCGACTTGGCAGAATACGCCTCCATCGCGGATCTCGAGGCTGCGGGAGGTCTCGAGCGGCTTTTCGCAGGACCGGCCCCGCTCGATTCGGCAAACGCCGCCGGCACCGCCGCGCTGCATACGCGCGGCGGCAACACCGTTGCTATCGAAAGCAAATTGCAGGCGATCTCATGGGAGGAACGGCCTGCGAGCTTGATCACGGTCCGGCGCGCGGACGATGGCGCGCACTTCGCGACGGCGCAGACATTGCAGCTCGAGCTGCAGCAAAGCGATGCCGCGGCGCAGGAACTCCGCGCGATCCTCGACGCCGCGACCGACGGTGTCGCGATTCTCGATGCAGACGGGCGCATTCTGTCGCTGAACCGGTCCGCCGAGACTTTGTTCGGCTATCAGCAAAACGAAGTCGCCGGCGAGCCGTTCGCAATGTTGATCGCGATGGAGAGCCGGCGCCTCGTCGAGGATGATTTCGGCAAAGTGAAATCTGCTGCCGCCGAACCTGCTTTTAATCGAAAGCGCGACGTCTATCTCACGTCGCGCCAGGGCGGCACGATCCCGGTCTCCCTCACCCTCGGCTCAATCGCCAGCGGCGAAGGCCGGTTGGCGAAAATGTGCGCGGTGATCCACGACACCAGCGCATGGAAGCGGACGGAGCACGAGGCGCGCGAAGCGCGCGAGGAAGCCGAACGCGCAAGCGCGGTCAAAACCGACTTTCTTGCGAAAGTCAGCCACGAAATCCGCACGCCGCTCAATGCGATCATCGGCTTTGCCGAAGTGATCATGGACGAGCGGCTCGGACCAATCGGCACGGAACGATACAAGGATTACCTGCGCGACATTCATAAATCGGGCACGCACGTGATGAGCCTCGTCAACGACCTGCTCGATCTCTCCAAGATCGAAGCCGGCAAGATGGTGCTCGACATCAAGTCGGTCGATGCCAACGCGATCATTGCGGAGTGTGTGGCTCTGATGCAGCCGCAAGCCAATCGCGAGCGCGTCATCATGCGGCTTGCGCTTGCGCCGCGGCTTCAACAGATTGCAGCAGATGAGCGCTCGGTCCGGCAGATCGTGCTCAATCTTTTGTCGAACGCGGTGAAATACAACGAGCCGGGCGGGCAGGTGATCGTCTCGACTGCGACCTCCGAGACGGGCCATGTTGCCGTTCGCATTAAGGATACCGGAATCGGCATGTCGGACGCCGAGATTGCGCTGGCCTTGGAGCCGTTTCGTCAAGTCGCAACGGCGCGCAGCGTCAGCGGCACGGGACTTGGCCTGCCTCTGACCAAAGCGCTCGTTGAAGCAAATCGCGCGAATTTCACGATCCGCAGCCGCAAGAACGAGGGCACGCTGGTCGAGGTGAGCTTTCCGCCGGCGCGCGTCTTGGCCGAGAGCGCGTAAATCAACTTACGCTCTCTTGCGGAGCTCCGGCGTCTCTCCGGCATCGGCGATATAGGACAGCCACAACGCGTGCTTGCCGAGATGTTCGACAAAGCGCGCATGCGATGACGCCTCGTCCGCGCTCAACCGCGGCTGCAACGGCTCCGGACGTTGGCGCACAACGATAATGTCTGCACGCTCGACGCGAATGTCGCCTGTTGCGAGCAGGAGCGCGGCCTGACGGCCGCCATTCAGCTCGGCATAGACTTCGGCGAGAATTTCGGCATCGAGCAGTGCGCCGTGCTTGGTCCGGCGCGAATTGTCGATGCCGTAACGCACGCAAAGGGCATCGAGGCTGTTCGGCAGGCCCGGATGACGGCGGCGCGCCAAAGCCAACGTGTCGACGGCGCGATTGAAAGCGATCATCGAGCGGCCGACGCGCTGCAATTCCGCATTCAGGAAGCGCATATCGAATTCGGCATTGTGGATGACGAGCTTCGCGTCACCGACGAACACCAAAAACTCTTCGACGACGTGCTCGAACAAAGGCTTGCCGGTGAGGAACTCGCGCGAAAGCCCATGCACTTCGAACGCGGACTCAGGCATGTCGCGTTGCGGGTCTATATAGCGATGAAAGACCTGGCCCGTGGGGATGCAATTGTAGAGCTCGATGCCGCCGATCTCGACAAGGCGATGCCCGTCGCTCGGATCAAGCCCGGTCGTCTCGGTATCGAGAACGATCTCCCGCATATTACTCCGTTCGGCCGGACCGGCCGGCGATGGCGCGCAGGACCGCACGAACCCGGCGCTCCGCATGGGCGAAGCCGAAGCCCGTCTCGATGAGAAAATGCGCGCGCCGGCGCTTCTCCGAATCGGGCATCTGCTTGGCGAGTATCGCCTGGAATTTTTCCTCCGTCATGCCCGGACGCGCGAGGACGCGTTCCCTTTGCACAGATTCGGGCGCAGTCGCGAGGGCAACGGCATCCGCTTCGCGCTCGCCGCCGGTCTCGAAGAGCAGCGGGATGTCGAGGAGGACGATCGGGGCGTGCGCATTGGCGATGAGGAAGCTGTCGCGCGCCTCGCGGACAAGCGGATGGACGATGCGCTCCAGCGCGCGCAAGCGCGATTCCTCAAAGAGGACTTTCGACAGACGTGCGCGATCGACGGTGCCATCGATCACCGTTCCCGCGAAGGTCGCCTCGATCAACGGCGCGGCGCGGCCGCGATAAAGCGCGTGGACCACCTCGTCGGCGTCATGGACGGGAATGCCGACCGCACGGAACATCGCCGCGGTCGACGACTTGCCCATGCCGATCGAACCGGTGAGGCCGAGTTTGAACATGCACGCGACCTTAGCCCAAGAGGCTGCCGTTGCGCCGCAAAAAGGCGAGGAGCGGGATCAAGGGGAGACCCAGGATCGTCGCATGGTCGCCGGCGATGTGCTCGAAGAGATGGATGCCGACGCCTTCGACCTGGTAGGCGCCGACGCTTGCGGTCAGCGCGGCTCCGGCTGTGTCCGCATATTCGGCAAGGAACGCCTCACTCAAGGGGCGCATCTGCATGCGCGCGGTTTCGATCGTCTCGAACAGGACTTGTTCGGCGCGCACGATGCAGATCGCGGAATGAAGTTGATGTTCCCGGCCGGACAAGGCGCGAAGCTGCTCTAGCGCCGCTTCGCGGTTCGCGGGCTTTGTGAACAGGCGATCATCCAATGCCAGGGTCTGATCGGCGCCGAGCACGAGTTGGTCCGGATGACGCGCGGCAACGGCGCGGGCTTTGGCGCGGGCGAGATGGGCGCCGATTTCGCGCGCGCCCGCGCCGGATTTGCGCAGCGGCGCTTCGGCCTCGCGCTCATCGATCTCCGCCGCTTCGACAATGAACGGAATGCGCGTTTGCCTGATAAGGTCCGCCCGCGCACTGCTCTGCGAGGCGAGTATCAGCGGCTTAAGCTCGCGCCAAAACGCGATCCCCGCACTCATGCCTGCGTGATGAATTGCATACTGTGGGCGCGGTGCAGATCGATGATCGCCGCCGCAGTTTCCTCGATCGAGCGGCGCGTCACGTCGATGGTTGGCCAATTGTGCGCAGCGAAGAGCCGGCGCGATACCGCGACTTCGTCGGCAACGGACATCCTGTCCACATAGGGTGTTTCGATTTCCGCGTTCAATGTCAGCAAGCGATTCTGCCGGATCTGCACGATGCGCTCGGGCGAAGCCAAAAGCCCGACGATGAGCGGCTTCCGCAACGTCTCAACATTCGACGGCAGCGCGACACCTGGAATTAGCGGCACGTTCGCAGTCTTGATGCCGCGATTGGCAAGATAGATGCTCGTTGGCGTCTTCGACGTGCGGCTCACGCCAAGCAGCACGACGTCGGCCTCTTCGAGATTGTCGGAATGCTGCCCATCATCATGCAGCATCGTGTAGTTCAGCGCGTCGATGCGCTTGAAATAATCGGCATTGAGCATGTGTTGCGCGCCGGGACGCGCCGTCGACGTCGTGCCGAGATAAGAATGGAAGAGGCTGATGATCGGCTGCAGCACCGAAAGGCACGGCGCATTGCACTCGCGACAGGCTTCTTCAAGCCGTTCGGTCAGACCTGGATCGACAAGCGTGAACAGAACGATGCCCGGAGCGGCCTTTATCTCGGCAATGATCTTGTCGAGCTGCGTCTGCGTGCGCACGAGCGGATAGATGTGCTCGATCGAAGCGACGCCCTGATATTGCGCAGCGACGGCGCGGCTCACCGCGATCAGCGTTTCTCCAGTCGCGTCGGAGACAAGATGAAGGTGGAAATAACTGCGACCCAAAGGGGCTCCCGATTCGGCCTTGAACGTGTGGACAAGAAACGAGCCGTAGCCCGCATGCGCCGCAGCCTGTGCGCAGTTTTGCGCGGCCGGGCGCGATGATCAACAGGTTTGAATCAGCCGAGTTGGTATCATCCGTATCTGTGATCTGCGGGGATCGGCTCTCCGCCGGATCGGTACGCACGATGGTCGCGGAGGGGCTGTCCCCGTTTTTCCCGCTAAACACGGCGGCATCGGTATGCAGGCATTTCCCAACGCCCGATGTGCGGATTGTGTGCGGACAATCGAATAACGCTTCCGATACCCCCTAGAGTCAAAACAGAATTTCGATTCAAAAAAGATTTGGTTTTGAAAGGATCGCCTGGGCGCTTAACAATCCGCCTTGAAGAAGGTTGCTCGGGGTGGACGAATCGCGATGGACTATTACTCCTGGCTGAAGGCGCTGCACGTGATCGCGATCATCGCCTGGATGGCCGGCCTCCTCTATCTGCCGCGATTGTTCGTCTATCACGTAGATGCGCCAACGGGGTCGGAGCAGGCGCGCACGTTCGAGATCATGGAGCGCCGGCTTTTGCGGGCCATCATGAACCCGGCGATGATCGTGGTGTGGATCACCGGCCTCGCCCTTACCTTCTGGGCTGGGTGGTACAAATCCGGCTGGCTGCACGCCAAGGTCGCTCTTGTGGTCGTGCTGACCGCCGCCCATATGTATTTCGCGCGCCAGCGCCGGCTATTGGCGGAAGGGCGCAACGATAACACCTCCGGGTTCTATCGCGCGATCAACGAAATCCCGACGGTTTTGATGATCGGCATCGTCATCCTGGTGATCGTCAAGCCGTTTTGAGCGGGATTGCGGGCCTTCCCATTCGGCCCGCCGCCTTGCCAAATCAGCGATTTGGCGTTATTCCCAAGCTCCCTCCACAACGGCGATATCGTTTGAAGCCGCCTTGAGCGCTTCACGATCGTCCGAGCTCTTCCCTCTCCGAGCCGGCCCGCCCCAATATCCTCAATCCGAGAACAATCCCTTGACAGTACAAGACCTTGCCAAAGAAGGCAGCGACGACTCCGCGACCACCCCGCGGGTAATCAAGCTCCAAGACCTTAAGACCAAATCCCCGACCGAGCTTCTCGCCTTTGCCGAAGAGCACGAAGTCGAGAATGCCTCGACGCTCCGCAAACAGGAGCTGATGTTCGCCATTCTGAAGAACCTCGCCACCCGCGATATCGAGATCGTCGGCGAGGGCGTCGTCGAAGTCCTGCAAGACGGCTTCGGCTTCCTGCGCTCGCCGGACGCCAATTACTTGCCCGGCCCCGACGACATCTACGTCTCGCCCTCGCAGATCCGGCGCTTCGGCCTCAGGACCGGCGACACAGTCGAGGGCATGATCCGCAGCCCCAAAGAGGGCGAGCGCTATTTCGCGTTGCTCAAAGTCAACACGATCAATTTCGAGGACCCGGAAAAGGTCCGCCATAAAGTCAATTTCGATAATCTGACCCCGCTTTATCCCGACGAGCGGCTGAAGCTCGAGATCGAAGACCCGACACGCAAGGACCTATCGTCTCGCGTCATCGATATCGTGGCGCCGATCGGCAAGGGCCAGCGCGCGCTGATTGTCGCGCCGCCGCGCACCGGCAAGACGGTGCTTCTGCAGAACATCGCGCAGTCGGTCACCGCCAACCACCCGGAATGCTATCTGATCGTGCTCTTGATCGACGAGCGGCCCGAGGAAGTCACCGACATGCAGCGCTCGGTGAAGGGCGAGGTCGTCTCCTCGACATTCGACGAGCCGGCGGTGCGCCACGTTGCCGTCGCCGAGATGGTGATCGACAAGGCAAAGCGCCTGGTCGAGCATGGCCGCGACGTCGTCATCCTCTTGGATTCGATCACGCGTCTCGGCCGCGCTTACAACACGGTCGTGCCGTCCTCCGGCAAGGTGCTGACCGGCGGTGTCGATGCCAACGCCTTGCAGCGGCCGAAGCGCTTCTTCGGCGCCGCGCGCAACATCGAGGAAGGCGGCTCGCTGACGATCATCGCGACCGCGCTGATCGATACCGGCTCACGCATGGACGAAGTGATTTTCGAAGAGTTCAAGGGCACCGGCAATTCGGAAATCATCCTCGACCGCAAGGTGTCGGATAAGCGCATCTTCCCGTCGATCGACATCACGCGCTCCGGCACCCGCAAGGAAGAGCTCTTGGTCCCGGCCGACATCTTGAAGAAGATGTACGTGCTGCGTCGCATCCTGAACCCGATGGGCACGGTCGACGCGATCGAGTTCCTGCTCGGCAAGCTGCGCGAGACCCCGAAGGGCAATGCCGCCTTCTTCGAGTCGATGAACACCTGACCGAAGGGCGACGTCGCGCTCAAGCGTTCGGGACGTTCACGCCGCGGCAGCAGTGCTGGCGGATTCGAACGCCACTTCGATATGGCGCGCTTCGCGCGTGACGACGCGGACCTGCTTGTAGATGCCGTCGGCCTCGATCTGCAGCGCAAATTGATCGGGAATTCCCAGCGCGCTGATGACGTCGAGCCCGGCGCCCTCGTCGGACAGGCTACGTACGGTGCAATCGATCGTCGAACGCCCGTTTGACAAAGATATTCGTCCTGCTTTCAGAACCCGTCGGCGCGCCCCGCCGAAACGCGCGTCGATCGGACGTTCGAAGAGCTCGCACCTATTGCGGCCTTTGGTCTTGGCGGAATAAAGCGCCTTGTCCGCGCATTCGATGAGCGCATCGAGATCGTCGATGCTGCGATCAAGTCCGGCAACACCGAAGCTCGCCGTGACGATCAGCTTGCTGGCTGCCAGCGGAATGTGATGATGGGCGATGCTTGATCGCAATTTTTGCGCGACAAGCATTCCTCCGTCGCGTCCAGTGTGCGGAAGGATAAGGGCGAATTCTTCGCCGCCGATGCGTCCGATTATATCTGAGTTCCTGATCTCGTCGCGGCACGTTTTCGCAACTTCCCGCAAAACCAGATCGCCGACGGGATGACCATACGTGTCGTTGACGGCCTTGAAATGATCGAGGTCGATTATGACGCAGCTCAGATCATGGTTGTGGCGTCGCGCCAGCGCGAATGCATGACCGCCGTCGCGGCGGAACGCACCGCGCGTAAGCAGCGAGGTCAACGTGTCGACACGCGCGACCTTTCGAAGCTCGAGTTCGTCCATGGCGATGCAGGCAAGATCGCTCAGGGCTTCGATATCGTCTGGACGGATATGCTCCTGTGGCTTGGTGTCCATTGCGCAAAGCGTGCCAATCACCGTCCCGTCGGGTGTCCGCAAGGGAACGCCGGCATAGAAGCGGATACGATCGCCCTCGGTCACGTGCGGGTTCGCCGCGAAGCGGAGATCGTTGGCGAGGTCTGCGATGACCAGGGGTTCGTTCTGCTCCATGGTCGTGTTGCACAGCGCGGTGGCGCGAGGACCTTCCGTTGCCGTCACGCATTGCTTCGATTTGAACCACTGCCGATGACCGTCAATAAAGGTGAGCGTCGACATCGGAACGCGGAAGATATGTTTTGCCAGCCGCGAGATGCGATCGAATGTCTCTTCTGGTGACGTATCGAGGATATCGTAGCTGTCGAGAGTGGCGAGCCGCCAGCTTTCGTCGGTGCTTGCAGGTCTCGGTGTTGTGTTCAAATCGGCCATGATGTCCTCGTGCGATCTCACAGGGAGAATGCACGAGAGGCGGGAGAAGTCGGCACGAAGGATTGCGTTGGTTAGCGAAAGGTTTACGCACCCGAGTTAACGGGACTTCGGGCTTCGCGCACGCGATCGAGCAGATCCGCCGGCGCGTATGCCGGCGGCAGGCAGTGCGCGTGCGTGCAGACGAGTGCCATGGCGCGATCGGCCGCGGCGGCTTGGACAGCAGCGATGTGTGTATCCGGCAGCGCTGCCTCGCGCGCATCGGTGACGGTCCGGCCAATGTAGGACGTCAACAGTGCCGCGCTGTGCAGCGCATCGGCGTGCGATCCCGCCACGACGATCTCGATTCCATTCTCGCGCAGGTCGAACGCGTTCAGCACGCCGCAATGAGCGAGCGGAGTCTTGAACACCACGCCGCGCAATGATTCGAACAGGGCGTCAGCCTTATCTAACCAGCGGCAATCGCCCGTATGCGATACGAGCCGGATCAGGTTGTCGAGATGCACGGAGTGGGCGTTCGGAATCGCATCGTCGGCAGTCGGCGCGAGGCGCGTGAGAACATCATTCGCCGCGCGGCTGTTGATCGAGATCAATCCGCTTTCTGCATCGCGATAATCGCTCTCCAGTGTTTCAATCCATCGCTTGGCATCGTCGAGAAAGTCGATAGCCTGGTGCTCGGATGCAAGATGCGCACGCACTTCATGCAAAGCGAGCGCGGCGCGCGCCATCGCCGCATGGTCGAGCGCAAAGCCGGGTACGACCATTGTGCCGTTGCGCCAGGAATGCGCGAGCTTTGCACCGGTTTCGGAACTCGGGTCGCGCATTATATCGCGGATGAAGGCATAAGCACGCGCCGCCTTGTTCAGCCATTCCGGCCGCTCGAAAATAAGGGCCGAGCGTGCCAAAGCCGCAATCATCAACCCGTTCCAATCGGCGAGGACCTTGTCGTCGAGGCCCGGACGCGGGCGTTTCTCGCGCGCGGCGAAGAGCATGGCACGCAACGCCGTCAGCCGTTGCTCGTCTTCCTCGCTTGCTTCCGGAGCGTTGAGGCGATTGAGGATCGTGACGTGATCGCCGGTCTGCTCGTGATGCCAATTCCCCTCAGGCGTCACGTCGTAGAAGCGCGCGAAGAAGGCGGCGTTATCCGCACCGAGGATGCGTTCGATCTCATCGGCATGCCAGACGTAGAACTTGCCTTCGACGCCTTCGCTGTCGGCATCGAGACTGGCGCAGAACGCGCCCTCCGCCGTCGTCATCTCGCGGTCGAGCCACGCGACCGTCTCGCGTGCGCGCTGTGCGAACAACGGTCGCTTCGTCTCCGCATACGCCGCGGCGAGTAACTCGAGAATTTGCGCGTTGTCGTACAGCATCTTCTCGAAATGCGGCACAAGCCAGCGCTCATCAGTCGAGTAGCGCGAATAGCCGCCGCCGAGATGATCGTAAATGCCGCCTTCGCTCATGCGATCGAGCGTCAGCGTGACCAGCGCGCCGGTCTGATTGTCGCCGGTCCGCAGAGATGCGCGCCACAACAATTCCAGGATCGATGGATTGGGGAATTTCGGTGCGCCGCGAATTCCCCCATGCGTTTGATCGATAATGCCTGCCGCGCGTGAGGCAAAGTCGTCGAGAAAGGCGCGCGCGTAAATCTGGTCGCCGGCTTTCACCGATTCTCGTGTCAATGCTTGTCGCAGTGCGGTTGCGTTCTGCCGAACTTTGTCGGGTTCTGCATGAAACACGCGCGCGACGCTGCGCAACACGTCGGTGAAAGCGGGATGGCCGTAGCGTGCAGTCTTCGGAAAATAAGTACCGCCCCAGAACGGCTCGGCATCGGGCGTTAAAAACATCGTCAGCGGCCAGCCGCCTTGCTGGCCGAGCGCATGCAGCGCGCTCATATAGATGTGGTCGATGTCGGGGCGCTCTTCGCGATCGACTTTGATGTTGACGAAGAGCTCGTTCATGACAGCGGCTGTCGCTTCATCCTCGAAGCTTTCATGCGCCATCACATGGCACCAATGGCAGGCGGCGTAGCCCACAGACAAAAGGATAGGTTTGCCTGCGGCTTTCGCTTCGGCGAGCGCTTCGGCGCTCCATTGCCGCCAGTCGACGGGATTGGCCGCGTGCTGCAAAAGGTATGGGCTTGTCGCGCCGGCGAGCCGGTTCTGATGCATGGTTTCTCCGCAGCGCTGCGTCACTCGGCTTCTCTTCAGCCCTATCGCTAGTTAGAAGGAAGCGCGCGCGAGGAAAGCGCACAACAAACGATGCAGAACGACACGATTTTTGCGATGGCGACCGCGCCGGGCCGCGCGGCGATCGCGGTTTGCCGGATGAGTGGGCCAGGCGCGCGCGATGCGGTCTTGCGCCTTGCCGGGCGCGTGCCGCCGCCGCGGCGTGCGCAGCTTTCGCGTCTTGCGCATCCGGTGAGCGGCGAGGCGATCGACGACGCGCTGATCTTTTACTTTCCAGCGCCGCGCAGCTACACGGGCGAAGATTGCGCCGAGCTGCAGGTACACGGCGGGACCGCGATCGCGCGCGCGCTGATCGAGGCGCTTGGCGCATTGGGACTGCGTGCGGCCGAGCCGGGTGAGTTTACGCGCCGCGCTTTCCTCAACGGCAAGCTCGACCTCGCGCAGGCCGAGGGGGTCGCCGACCTTGTCGATGCGGAAACCGAGTCGCAACGGCGCCAAGCGCTTCGGCAGCTCGAGGGCCGGCTGTCGCGGCAGGTCGAGAGTTGGCGGCAATCGCTCCTTGGCATAGCCGCGCGTCTGGAGGCGGAGCTGGACTTCTCCGACGAGGGCGACCTCGCCGAATTGATGATGTCCAACATCGTTATTGATGATATCCGTCAGCTAACAAGCGAAATGCGTGAAGCGTTGTGGCACGCACGCACCGGCGAGCGGCTCCGCGACGGCCTCCGCATCGTCATAGCAGGTGTGCCGAATGCGGGAAAGTCAAGCCTCCTCAACGCCTTAGCGAGGCGAGACGTAGCCATCGTCTCCGAGCATCCCGGCACGACCCGCGACGCGCTGGAAGTCCATCTCGATCTCGCCGGCTATCCGGTGACGGTGGTCGATACGGCCGGCCTGCGCGACGCCTCGGATGCGGTCGAGCAAATCGGCATCGGCCGCGCGATGCAGCGTGCCGAAGCGGCCGATCTCATCCTCTGGCTTGTCGAGCCAGGATCGGCGGCGCTCGCTCCTCCCAGGTTTGGCGGTTCAGGCGATGTTTGGACGATCGCGACGAAATGCGATATCGCCCCGCCAGGGTGGTTACCGGGGACGACGCCACCTGCGAAGCTTTCGCTTTCCGCCGTGACGGGCGCCGGGCTTGAGCAACTAGAAGCTGCGCTGGAGGGCTTTGCCAGGGAACGGCTCGAAATCGACGTTGGCGTTCCCGCTCTGACGCGCGAGCGGCATCGGCAGGCGCTCGCTGCCGCAGTGGAAGCGCTGCAGCGGATTGCTGCCGATCCAGGGCTGCCTCCGGAAATCGTGGCGGAGGAAATTCGAGTGTCGCAAAATGCGGTTGGACGAATCGCCGGACGCATCGATATCGAAGACGTGCTCGGCGAAATCTTCGGCCGGTTCTGCATTGGGAAGTAGATGTTTCACGTGAAACAGTCCGGGTTCGATGTGATCGTGGTCGGTGGGGGCCACGCGGGTTGCGAGGCGGCTGCCGCTGCCGCACGCCTGGGCGCGGACACCGCCTTGGTCACGCAGAGCATCGCCACGATCGGCGCGATGTCCTGCAATCCGGCGATCGGCGGCTTGGGCAAAGGCCACCTCGTCCGCGAGATCGACGCGCTTGATGGGATCATGGGCCGCCTAGCCGATCGCGCGGGCATCCATTTCCGCCTTCTCAACCGCTCGAAGGGCCCGGCGGTGCGAGGGCCCCGCGCGCAGATCGACCGGGCCCTATACCGCGCGGCCATGCAGGCCGAGCTTCGCGCCACACCGAATCTCACGCTGCTCGAAGGCAGCGTCGAGGACCTTAAGCTTTCAGGCGACAGGGTCGCCGCCGTGATTCTGGCGAACGGAGACCGCCTCGCTTGCCATGCCGTCGTGCTGACCACCGGCACCTTTCTCAATGGGATCATTCACATCGGCGCGGAGCGCATTCCTGCCGGCCGCGTCGGCGAGCCGCCCTCGGTCGGTCTCGCCGCGACCTTGGCGCGCGCCAACTTGCGGCTCGGACGGCTGAAGACCGGAACGCCGCCGCGCCTCGATGGCTCGACCATCAATTGGAGCGTGCTGCATCCGCAGCCAGGCGACGCGGAACCGGAGCCGTTCTCCGCGTTGACCGCGCGCATCACGCAGGGCCAGGTCGATTGCCACATCACCCGCACCACGCCGGAGACGCACGAGGTGATCCGCCGCAATCTCGATGCGGCGCCAATCTTTTCCGGCGCGATCCAGGGACGCGGGCCGCGCTATTGTCCCTCGATCGAGGACAAGGTGTTGCGATTTGGCGAGCGCGACTCGCACCAGATTTTCCTGGAGCCGGAGGGGCTCGACGACGATACGATCTATCCGAACGGTATCTCGACCTCGCTGCCTGCGGCCGTGCAGGCGGAGTTCGTCCGCACCATTCCCGGATTGGAGCGGGCCGAGATCCGCCGTCCGGGTTATGCGATCGAGTACGACTACGTCGATCCGCGCGAACTCGCGCCAACCCTGGAGGTCAAAGCGATCAGCGGGCTGTTTCTAGCCGGGCAGATCAACGGCACCACCGGCTATGAGGAGGCGGCCGCACAGGGGCTCGTCGCCGGGCTGAACGCCGCGCGGAGGGCATCCGGGGCCGGGGAAATTATCTTCGATCGCGCCGAGGCCTATCTCGGCGTGATGATCGATGACCTTGTCACGCGCGGGGTCACCGAGCCCTACCGCATGTTCACCTCGCGCGCCGAGTATCGGCTGACGCTCCGCTCCGACAATGCCGACCAACGGCTGACCGGCCGCGGTATCGAGATGGGGTGCGTCGGGCGGGAGCGTGGCGCTCTGTTCGAAGCGAAGTCGGCAAAACTCCAGCATGCGCGGGCGTGCCTAGAGGCGCTGACGATCACCCCGTCGGAAGCCTCGCGCCAAGGGCTGGACCTCAACAAGGACGGCGTGCGCCGCACGGCCTTCGCGCTGCTGTCGCGCTGGGACATAGGCTGGGCCGATGTCAGCCGCGTCTGGCCGGAGCTCGACGGCATCGAGCCGGCGATCGCCGCGCAGATCGAGGTTGATGCCAAATACGCGGTCTATCTCGAGCGCCAACTGGCCGATGTCGCCGCGTTCCGCCGCGACGAGGGACTGCTCCTGGCGGAGGATCTCGACTATTCCGGCCTGCCCGGCCTCTCCAACGAGGTGAAGGCCCGGCTGGCGGACGCCCGCCCGCGCTCGCTCGGCCAAGCCGCCCGCCTCGAGGGGATCACTCCGGCGGCGCTGACGATCCTCGCCTCACAGGTGCGCAAGAGCCGGCGGCTTGCCGCGGCCGAGTGAAGGTGCGCCCGCGGCGCTCGCTGCGGACCGAGAAGCCGCCCTGCGTCTGGTACCGCTCACGGCGGCTGAGCAGCAACGCCTGCTGATCTATCAAGACATGCTGCTTCGCTGGCAGCGGATGTTGAACCTCGTTTCGGCCAGCACCCTTCCGCATCTGTGGACACGGCACATCGCCGATTCGGCGCAGCTCCGCGACCTCGCACCAAGCGCATTGCGCTGGGCCGATCTCGGCAGCGGCGGCGGCTTTCCTGGAATGGTGCTCGCCATCCTGCTCGCCGACAAAGCCGGCGCCGAGATGCACCTCATCGAACGCGACAAGCGTAAAGCAGCGTTCCTGCAAAGTGTTTCACGTGAAACAGGTGCGGCCGCCATCGTTCGTGCCGACGCGATCGAGGCGGTCCTCCCGGGCCTCACGCAGATCGAAATCGTCACGGCGCGCGCGATTGCCCCGCTCGACCAACTCATCGGTTGGTCCATGCCGCTGCTGCAGCAAGGTGCGACGGGCCTTTTTCTCAAGGGCCGCAAGGTCCAGCAGGAGATTGAAGCGGTCGCCGCCCACGACCTCGACTTATCCACCTTGCCGAGCCGCACCGACCCTTCCGGGCGAATCGTTTCGGTGCGATACAAAGGTGGAGCAATCCGCTGATTCGGGCGAGTTTTCCGTAATGGGCGCCTCTCCACGCGTTCTGGTCCTCGCCAACCAAAAGGGCGGTGTCGGCAAAACGACGACGACGATCAATCTCGGCACGGCGTTAGCTGCGATCGGCGAGCGAGTGCTCGTCATCGACATCGACCCGCAGGGCAATGCTTCGACCGGGCTTGGGATCGACCGCAAGGCGCGCAAGCTCTCGACCTTCGAAGTTTTCGCCGGCGAATGCCGCCTCGAAGACACGATCGTGCCGACGGCGGTGCCGCGGCTGTGGATCGCACCCTCGACCCTCGATCTTCTCGGCATTGAACTACAGATTGCAAATGAGAAAGACCGCAGTTTCCGTCTGCGCACTGCCATCCGCCGCCTGCCGGCCTCGTTGCCGGACGTGCCGGGCGGCTTCACCTATGTGCTGATCGACTGCCCGCCATCGCTTAACCTATTGACGATAAACGCACTTGCGAGCGCTGACAGCGTCGTCGTGCCGTTGCAATGCGAGTTCTTCGCGCTCGAAGGCTTGTCGCAACTGCTTTCCACAGTCGAGACGGTGAAGCGCAACTTAAACCCGAACCTCGATATCCACGGTGTTGTGCTGACCATGTTCGATCCGCGCAACAACCTGGCGGGCCAGGTCGTCGCTGACGTTCGCGCCTTCATGGGCGAAAAAGTCTATGAGACGGTCATTCCGCGGAATGTTCGGGTTTCCGAGGCGCCGTCGCATGGCACGCCGGTGCTGCTCTACGACATCCGCTGCTCCGGCAGCCAGGCCTACATTCGACTCGCCTCCGAGGTGATTCGCCGCGAACGGCAGCTGCGCGCCGCATGAGGGAAGCAATGGCAGAGGAAGCACGGCCGCGGCTCGGCCGCGGATTGGCGGCATTGATCGGGGACGCCGGGTCGGAGGTTGCGGCGATCGATCGCTTGCGCGGACAGCGGCTCGTGCCGATCGAGTTCCTTCGGCCGAATCCGCGCAATCCGCGCAAGGATTTCAAGGAGAGCGAGCTCGACGATCTCTCCGCCTCGATCAAAGAGCGCGGCATCCTGCAGCCGATTCTCGTGCGCGCAATTGTGGGCGTTGCTGACGCGTACGAGATCGTCGCCGGCGAACGGCGTTGGCGCGCGGCGCAGCGCGCCGGCGTACACGATGTGCCGATCATCTTGATCGAGGCAGACGAAAAGATGTCGCTCGAAATCGCCGTGATCGAAAACGTTCAACGTGCAGATCTAAACGCGCTTGAGGAGGCGCTCGGTTATGATCAGCTCGGCAATCAATTCGGTTACTCGCACGGCGATCTCGCGCGCATCATCGGCAAGAGCCGCGTTCATATCACCAACACGCTGCGGCTTCTAAAGCTGCCGAAAATGTCACGCCAAATGTTGGCCGAAGGTCGTTTGTCAGCGGGGCATGCGCGCGCCCTGTTGGCCGTGTCCGATCCCGACGCGATTGCCAAGCGCATTGTCGAGCAAGGATTGAGCGTGCGTGATGTCGAACGCATCGCGCAGAAAGAGGCGAACGAGGCAAACAGCAGTAATCCCGCAGCAAAAGCCAACGGAGCGCGGCGCGAGAAAGATGCCGACACACGCGCGCTCGAAAAAGATTTGTCCGACATGCTCGGTCTTGTCGTATCGATCGACGGCCGTGGCGAGCGCGGCGAAGTGCGCATCCGCTACAAAGATTTGGAGCAGCTTGATGCGCTTTGTGCGCGGCTGCGGGGGTGAGTGTGCTGCGTTGACGCCGAACGTCGTTATTCCGTGCGGCCGAGAGTCACTTTCTCAAGCTGACGCACGAATGATCTGAGCTCGTCCGTCATGGCGGCATGCAAACGCATCGCGCTTGCCGGATATTCGCGCAGCACGCGATGAAACAATTCCCGTGAGATTTTCAAAATCGTCGACGGTTCGCGCGCTATAGCCGTTGCCACCCGTTCAGTTTCAACAAGCAGGGCGTTTTCGCCGATCAGGCACTCCGGCTGCACGATGCGGGCGGGAGAACGACCGTCGCTCGCCTCGTCGAGCACAAGCGATCCGCTCAAAACGATGAAGCCCGCATCCGATTTTTCTCCCTTGCGAAAAAGCACGTCGCCGGCGCGCATGATCCGTGCCTCCGCGCCGAATGCGATCAGCCGCAGCGCATCCGTTTCCAGCGCGCGGAACAGAGAGATGCGCGACAGCCTGCGGATATCGTCCTCGAGCGCCACTGACTCTCAGGGCTCGGCGGACGGAATAAGCTTATAGCCACCGGCTTCAGTGACGAGCATCTGCGCATGCGCGGGATCGCGTTCGATCTTTTGGCGCAAGCGATATATGTGGGTCTCGAGCGTGTGCGTCGTCACGTTTGAATTGTATCCCCACACTTCACGAAGCAGCACGTCGCGGGTCACGACATTCTGCCCGGCGCGATAGAGATAGCGCAGAATCGCCGTTTCCTTTTCGGTGAGACGTAGTTTGCTGCCCTTGTCGTTGACAAGATGCTTTGAGCTCGGCTGAAACGTATATTCCCCGATGCGAAACGTCGCGTCGTCGCTTGCTTCCAACTGCCGCAAATGCGCGCGGATACGCGCGAGGAGGACGGCAAAACGGAACGGCTTCGTCACGTAATCATTGGCCCCGGAATCAAAGCCAAGCACGGTGTCCGCATCGGAATCCTGCGCCGTCAGCATCAGGATCGGGTTTTTGAAGCCGTTCTTGCGGATGATTTTGACCGCTTCGCGCCCGTCGAAATCGGGCAGCCCGACATCCATGATGATGAGATCGGGCTGAGCGCTGCGTGCGGCCGCAATCGCTTTGGCGCCGTTCTCAGCTTGCAGAACTTCGAACTCCTCGTGCAGCGTCAGTTGTTCGGCAAGCGCCTGGCGCAAATCCGCGTCGTCGTCGGCGATCAGAATGGTGCGGACCTGGGCCATCGAATCCTTCCGCAGTGCGTTCCAAGCGATCGCGCCGGCAGGTAAACAGCCGTTGTGCCGTGCGCCGAGTCTAGGCAAGGAGACGCAGCCGGTCAAAATGCGGATCATGCCGAGCCGGAAATTTCGACAGCTTTCGCGCGCGCTTACGCGACTTCGGGTGGTTGCCGCGCCGCGCCTTGCCGCGGATGAGACGCCGAGAGGCTGGCTCATCGCCGGGGCGACTCAAATTCCCTGCGCGATCGGGCGCTCCGGGATTGGCCGGGGCAAGTTTGAGGGCGACGGCAAGACGCCGGCCGGGCGTTTTGCGATCCCGCACTTCTTCTGTCGTGCCGATCGGCGGTTGCGGCCGGGGCCGAGCCTCGCGGCGCGGCCAATCCGCCGCGATGATGCCTGGTGCGACGACCCCCGCGACCGCCGCTACAATTGTCTGATGCGGTTGCCCGAAGGGTCGAGCGACGAGCGGCTGTGGCGCGCGGACCACCTCTACGACGTGATCGGCATCCTCGACTACAACATCCGCCCGCGGGTGCGGGGGCGCGGCAGCGCCATCTTCTTGCATCTGGCGCGGCCGGACCTGTCGCCGACTGCGGGCTGCGTCGCCTTGCGGGCGGCGGATATGCGCCGGCTGCTGCCGCGGCTGTCGGGGAAGGTCGTGATGGTGGTCGGCTAGCTCTGGACCGGGAGATGCGCAGTCCAGTCCCTAACCCCGCTCGCCGAAGATCGCCGAGCCGATGCGCACGTAGGTCGCGCCGAGCTGGATCGCCAGCTCATAGTCGGCGCTCATCCCCATCGACAGCTCGGTAAGCCCGTTGCGCGCCGCGATTTTGTTGAGCAGGGCGAAATGCGGCGAGGCCTGCTCGCCGATCGGCGGGATGCACATCAGGCCGACCGGCTCGAGCCCATATTCGCTCCGGCACTGCGCAATGAAGGCGTCGGCATCCTGCGGCAGCACGCCCGCCTTCTGCGGCTCGGCACCAGTGTTGACCTGGACGAAGAGTTTCGGCGTTCGCCCGGCGCGCTGGATTTCCTGGGCGAGCACCTTTGCCAGCGACGGCCGGTCGAGCGTCTCGATCACGTCGAAGAGCGCCACCGCCTCACGCGCCTTGTTGGTCTGCAGCGGCCCGATGAGATGCAGCTGCAGGCCCGGATGATCGGCTTTGAGTGCCGGCCATTTGCCGTGCGCCTCCTGGACGCGGTTCTCGCCGAAAATCCGCTCGCCGGCCGCGATCACCGGCCGGATGCGCTCCGGCGGGACCGTCTTGGTGACGCAGACGAGCCGCACGTCCGCGGGATCGCGGCCACAGTCCGCCGCGGCGCGGGCGATGAGGCCACGCACCTCGCGCAGGTTTGCGACGGGATCGGTGGTTTCCAGCGCGGCCATCACTCTCGACACTCCTTTAACACAGCGCAGCGATCTTCCCGCGCGAGCGGCCCCAACACGTTGACCCCACGCGTGAAATCGGGTCCTTGTCGCGCCAGCTTCTGGAACAATTCAAGACATGCGGCCCGAACGTTACAATTTCCGCGAAGCCGAGCCGAAATGGCAGCAGGTTTGGCGCGAGCGCAACACCTTCAAGACGGAGGAGGCCGACGCGCGGCAAAAATACTACGTCCTCGAAATGTTCCCGTATCCGTCCGGCCGCATCCATATGGGCCACGTCCGCAATTACACGATGGGCGACGTCGTTGCGCGCTACAAGCGTGCCCGCGGGTTCAATGTATTGCACCCGATGGGCTGGGACGCTTTCGGCATGCCGGCGGAAAACGCCGCGATGCAATCCAAGACGCATCCGGCAAAATGGACCTACGACAATATCGAGACGATGCGCGCGCAGCTCAAATCGATGGGCCTGTCGCTCGACTGGTCGCGCGAATTCGCGACCTGCGACCCCGGCTATTACAAGCACCAGCAGGCTTTGTTCCTGGATTTCCTCGAGGCAGGACTCGTTGCGCGCAAGCAGTCGCGCGTCAATTGGGATCCGGTCGATCAGACAGTGCTTGCCAACGAGCAGGTGATCGACGGACGCGGCTGGCGCTCCGGTGCGCCGGTCGAGCAGCGCGAGCTGACGCAATGGTTCTTCACGATCACCAAATATGCCGACGACCTCTTGGCCGCGCTCGAGACGCTCGAGCGCTGGCCGGACAAAGTGCGGCTCATGCAGGCGAACTGGATCGGCCGCTCGGAAGGTTTGTTGGTGCGCTTTGCGCTGGCGCAGAACGAACGCACAAAGGCGCGCGAGATCGACGTGTACACGACACGGCCGGACACGTTGTTCGGCGCGAAATTCATGGCGATCTCGCCGGAACATAAGCTGGCGCGCAGCCTCGCCGAGAATGATGCCGCGCTTGCCGAGTTCATCGCCGATTGCGAGCGGCGCGGCACGTCGGAAGCCGCGATCGAGATGGGCGAGAAGCGCGGCTACGACACCGGCTTGCGCGTCCTGCACCCGCTCGATGCGAGTTGGACGCTGCCGGTTTACGTCGCGAATTTCGTGCTGATAGAGTACGGCACCGGCGCGATCTTCGGCTGTCCGGCGCACGATCAGCGCGACTTGGATTTCGCGAACAAATACGGGCTCGGCAACATACCCGTCGTTTGTCCGCCCGATGTCGATCGCGAAAAATTCGCGATCGCCGACACCGCCTATGACGGGCCGGGACGGATGATAAATTCGCGCTTCCTCGATGGATTGACGATCGACGAAGCCAAAGATGAGGTTGCGCGCCGCCTCGAAAAACAGGCGCTCGGCAACGCGCCGCAAGGCAAGCGTAAGATCAATTATCGTCTGCGCGACTGGGGCATTTCACGCCAGCGCTATTGGGGCTGCCCGATCCCGATCGTGCATTGCGCGAAATGCGGCAGCGTGCCCGTGCCGAAGAATGAGCTGCCGGTGCGCTTGCCGGAGGATGTCACTTTCGACCGGCCTGGCAATTCGCTCGATCACCATCCGACATGGAAGCATGTCGCATGTCCGTCGTGCGGGGGAGCGGGAACGCGCGAAACCGACACGATGGATACGTTCGTCGACTCGTCGTGGTATTTCGCGCGCTTCACCGATCCGTGGAATAGCGACGCGCCGGTCACGCCGCGAGTCGCCAATCGCTGGCTGCCGGTCGATCAATATATTGGCGGCATCGAGCACGCGATTCTGCATCTGCTCTATTCGCGCTTTTTCACGCGCGGCTTGCGCGACACCGGCAATGTCGATCTCGCCGAACCATTCGCCGGCTTGTTCACGCAAGGGATGGTCGTGCACGAGACCTATCGCAGCGCATCCGGCGCCTGGCTGTCGCCGGCGGAAGTCGACGTGCAGGCCGATGCGGGCGGGCGTTGCGCATTTGCCAAGGCCGACGGCGCGCCGGTTGAGATCGGCGGAATCGAGAAAATGTCGAAGTCCAATCGCAACACCGTCGATCCCGATGAGATCATCGACAATTACGGGGCCGACACGGCGCGCTGGTTCATGTTGTCGGACTCGCCGCCCGAGCGCGACGTGCACTGGACGGAAGCCGGCGTGCAGGGCGCCTATCACA
>JAFAVH010000266.1 GCA_019242655.1 Methylobacteriaceae bacterium | reverse complement strand
ATCGAGGGGCTGCAGCTTTCGCCGGAGGAGCGCGACAAAATCTGCTTCCGCAACGCCGAGACGCTGCTCGGCATCGCCCCGGCAAAGCGCGCGCGCGATGGCCTCAAGGCGGCAGGCCCGGATTTTCGCTGAGGCGCTTCAGATTGGCGAGGCCGGTCTCGAAATCGCGGCCGATCATCCTGTCCATGTCCATGAACATACCCATGGTCTTCATCACCGGATTGGCGCGCCCCTGCATCCTCCAGGTGACACGCGTTGCCGCGCCCGCCGGCTCGAGATGGAACTCGGTTTTGTTGCGCGCCTCGAACGGCTTCAGGAAATGCAGGTCGATCACGAGCCGCAGCGGCGGACTGGTCTCGATGATTTGCATCCGGCCCGCCCCGACATTGCGGTTGCCGCGCCAGGCATAGACGGCGCCCTGTCCTGCCGGCGCGCCGGTATAGGCGCGTTTCATCGCCGGGTCCCTGCCCTCCCACGGCGACCATTCCGGCCAGCGCTGGAAATCGTCGAGGAGCGGGAAAATCGTATCCGGCGCCGCGCCGATCTCAGTCACGCGCTGCACGCTGAAATCGTCCGGCGTCGTCGTTGCATAAGCGAGCGCCGCTACCGCCGCCAGAATAGCCAAGAGAAGGATAATGCCGATGAGAGTGAGCATGTGGCCTCCTGTGCCGCATTGCACGCGGGCAAACAGACCATCAGCGAATTGGAAAAGCTACATGAAAAAAGCCCGCCAAAATGGCGGGCTTTGTGCGGGGGACTTGCCTGTCCGCGTCAGTCTTCGTCGTCGCTCATCGGTTGGAGCGCGCCGCCTGCCGCTGCACCAGCCGGTGCGTATTGCTGTGGCGCCGCCTGCTGGTAACCGGCGGGCTGGTCATAACCGCCCCGCCCCTGATAGCCGACGGGTTGTGCGGCCTGCGGCGCCACGGAAGCGACCGGACCGAAGCCGTCCTTCTGGTAGATGTCGTCGCGGAACTGCACGATCCCTTCCGGCGTCGCCCAGGCGGTGATGTAGACCCAATAGACCGGCACCGGCTGCGCCAATTTCGCGTCGATGCGCTCGCCCGAGCGGATCGCCTCGTCGATCTTGTCGCGCGTCCAGCCGGGCGTGTCCTTCAGCAGCCACGTCACGTAATCCTTGACGTTCTGAACGCGCATGCAGCCCGAGGACACGAAACGGAAGTCGTCGCCGAAAATGCCCTTGGCCGGCGTGTCGTGCATGTAGACGCCGTACGGATTGGAGATGTTGATGCGCACGAAGCCGAGCGAATTCACATCCGCCGCCGGGTCCTGGCGGAATTTGTAATTCACCGCTTCCAGCGAATGCCAGTTGATTGCGCTCGGCGGAACTTCGACGCCGTCCTTGTTGATGACGCGGATCTTGTTGTCGGTGAGATAATTCGGGTCCTTCTGCATCTTCGGGATCAAATCCTTGCGGATGATCGATGCGGGAACGGTCCAGAACGGATTGAAATTGATGTCGGTCGCCTTCGTCTGCATGATCGGCGACTGGCGATCGATCTTGCCGACACCGGCGGCGTGGTGCGTGACGACCATTCCGTCCTCGACGGTCTCCACCGCCGCGGCCGGGATATTCGCCGTCACATAGCGGCGGCCGAGATTGCCGGAGAAAGAGCGCAGGCGCACGAGATTGGTCTCAAGCTGGCGCAGCCGCACTTCTGCCGGCACGTTCAGCGCCGCGAGCGTCTGCTCGGAGACTACTCCCGTTTCGCCGAGGCCGTGGCGGGCCTGGAAGCGCTTCACGCCGGCCTCGACATAGGAATCGAACACCGGCGAAGCGCCAGCTTCGGCATCGAGATCGCCGGAGCCAGCGAGGCGGCGGCGGAGCGCCACGACCGCGGAGCTGTTCGAGCCAATTTTCAATGTCGTGTTTGGCAGACTGCCCCAACCGCCACTGGCGACGATGCGCTGATATTGCTGGATGGCATTCTCGGTCGCGGCGAATGTCTGCTGCGAGAGGATCGGCGTCGTCGAGCGCGGCACGGTCAGACGCGCATCGGCGTCGTAGCGCTGCGCCCATTCCGCCTGTTCTCCGAAAAGATTGCCGCCGGGCGCGGCAAGCGCCACGGAGGCAGCGCACATCGTCGCGACGCTGAGACCGCCAAGGAGGCTACGCCGCGAGAAGGGAGAAGAAGCTTTGGTCACCAAGAGTCCGCCTTTTCGTATCTGTTCCACGACTATCGAACCGGCTGACGCCGCGATGAAGAGAGGACGGCAGCGTTTTCGGCCAAGATTCCTGCGTAATCCGTGCTATCAGCACCATGGTTAAGAAGCTGCGAATAGGAGGGCGTTTTTGTGGCCGTCCTGCCCGCGCGCCTGCCTGAAAAGCGCACGATTCCATCTTCCCCGAGAAGTGTGGCTATCTTGCAGCGCCGGCGGGCAAATCAGGGCGCATTGCGGCAGAGGAAAGCGAGCCGCGCCGTCTCCTCGATAATCCCAAGGGGTGAGCGGTGATGCGCCGCGGCCAGGCGCCGGCTCTCGGTGTAGAAGTCATCGCGCAGGCAGTGGCCGAGATAGCGGCCGAAATCGACGATCCGGCGGCCGATGGGCAGCCGCTCCGCCTCGAAGCGGCGCAGCCCCGCGTCGATATCGCGCCCCTCACCCAGCGCCGCGGAGAGCGCATGCGCATCGCCGGCCGCCTTATAGACGCCCGCGCCGACATGCGGCCGCGCGACGAAGGCGGCATCGCCAATCAGCGCAATGCGCCCGCGGACCATATGCTGAGATTCGAAATCATAGATCGGCTGCAGAAAGGTTTGCGGCGCCAAGGGCAGAAGCGCGCGAAATTGCGGCGCAAGCACCTCTTCGGCATGCGCGCGCATCGCAGCGATAATTTCGGGCCGGATCAATGGCGGCGGAATCGAGCCCGAATGGGTTGTGCCGTGTATATCCGTCAGCAGCGCATCAAGTTCGCTGCCCTCTTCCGCCGGAACGTACCAGATCAGATTGAGCGAGCGGTGACCCGGCCGCAGATCGTCGCCCGGCCCCGCGACGGGATAGGAGATGATCTGCTCGCCTGAGGGCAAGCAAAACAGCATCGTGGAAAACAACTCCCCGTGCAGATCGGCTGGAACGTCGCGTTCACGAACAAGGGCCCGCCAGCCGACATAGCCTGCATAAAGTGGCTCTGCCTCGCGTGACACGAAGCTTCGTACGGTCGAGCGAACGCCATCAGCGCCGACGAGAAGATCGCCGGCCGCACTCGTGCCGTCGGCAAAATCGATTTGGACGCGTTGCGCATCGCTGAAAATTGCAGTGACGTTCTTGCCGAGATGATAGTGCTCGCGCGGAAACGCATCGCCAAGCATATGCAGGAGTCGCGTCCACGACGTCGCGATTTGCGGGTAGCGGAAGCGCGCGATGATCTTGCCGGCGCGATCGACAACACGCCGGTCTTCGACCGGGATACCGAATTCGGTATCGGTGCGTGCGCCGGCGTCGGAAAGCAGCGCCAGCAATTCCGGATGCGACACAATTCCGGCGCCGCGGCTCGTCAGTTCCTCCGAGGAGCGTTCGTAGATGTCGACGGACCAGCCGCGCTGTCGAAGGAAGAGTCCGGCACAGAGGCCCGCCATCGATCCGCCGACGATCAAGGCGCGGCGGGACATGAACGGTTCTGTTCGCGATTGCGGAAAGCGGCTGTCGACAGGGGCAAAGCGCAGGGATTATGATCGGCGCAGACGGAGAACGCCATGACAATTTTGAAGATGGGCGCCGACTGGCCTGATCACGTGAAGCAGGATTTCGAGCGCAACGCGCTCAACGGCTGCGTCGGCGACACGCTCCTGTCGGAGACAGATAAAGTGCGCGTATGGAAGATCACGCTGAAGCCTGGGGAACGCGTCGGGTTCCATCGCCACGTCCTCGATTATTTCTGGACGGCGGTGACGGCGGGGCGCGCGCGCTCGCATGTCGGTGACGGCACGACATATGAGGCCGTGCACTATCCGGGCGAGACGAAGCATCTGCATTTCGGCAAGGGTGAGTTTAAGCTGCACGATCTCGAAAATATCGGCGACACCGATCTGATCTTCACGACGGTCGAGTTTTTGCAGAGCGCCAATGCGCCGCTGCCAATTCCGAATGCGCATAAGCTGAAGGCGGCGGCGTAGACTACTCCGCCGCTCTGCTCGCCACGCGTCGACCCGCATTTACCCGCGGCATGACCTTCTCCGCCATCAGCACCATTGAGCGGCGGGCAAGATCGCGATCGGCCCAGTCCTTGCCCGCATAAAGCAGCGTGCCAAACGCGCCGACTTCGTTTTCGAAAGCGAGCAGCTTGTCGGCGACTTCCTCCGGCGTGCCGTAGATGATCAGGTTGTCGCAGACCTTGTCGAAAGTGACCTCGTCGTCGGGCTGATCGCGATGGGTCTTGAAGAGCCCGATACGTCCACCGACCTTCAGTTTCGTAAAAAGTGAATAATAATATTGGCGATAGGGACTGTTCTCGCGCTTCGCATATTCGCGCGCAGTCTTCGCATCGTCGGCGACGAAGATGCTTTTCGCAACCCGCCAATTGGCGGAATCGGCGGGACGTCCGCCCCGCTCGCAGCCCTCGACATATCTAGGCCAATGGCTCTTCACCCATTGCGGCATGAGGAAGTTCGCCGAGATCGGATCCCAGCCGCGCGCGGCCGCCTCCGTCACGCCCTGCGAAAACGGCGCGACTGCTGTCACGACTATCGGCGGATGCGGCTGTTGCAGCGGACGCGGCACAGTCCCCTGGCCGATATCCGTCATGAGCGTGCGCGCCGTCGAAATGTTCCAGTACTTGCCTTCGATGTCGTAGGGTGCTTCCGCCGCCCAGATTGCGATCACCTGATTGATCGCTTCGAGAAACATCTCGTTGCGGTTCTTGTCGAGATTGCCGAAAATCTCGGCGTCCGACAACAATCCGCCCGGGCTAATGCCGAAGATCAGCCGGCCGTCGAGCATGTGATCGAGCATCGCGATTTGCGAGGCGATGGCGACGGGGTGGCTGTTCGGCATGTTCACCGTGCCGGTGCCGAGCTTCATGCGCTTCACGGCGCTGGCGAGCGAGGCAATGAACATCGTGCAGGACGTGATGTTCTCGGCAAGATCGGTCGCGTGCTCGCCGACATAACCCTCGATGAATCCGAGTTCGTCAGCGAGCAGGAAGGCCTCGCGATCCTCGCGAAGCGACACCCGCCAGTCCTTGCCGACGGGGTGCATGGGCATTGTGAAGAAGCCGAGTTTCATACGATACTCAACGCATCAACGGGGATTGCGTAAGCGCTGCAGTAGCGCAGAATCGTGATTTTGCGAAAGGCGTCCGGACTTTTCTGCTCCGGTTGACGACCTTCCCCCTGCGCGCCTAAATCAGTGCCGACCAGGGGAGCCCCGGCAAGGGGTTGAGAGGCCGACGAGGTTTTGCAGACCGGCGCGGCGACCCTTCGAACCTGATCCGGGTCATTCCGGCGTAGGGATGGTGACGAGCAAGTGCCCCACTCCTCTTTATTTGCAAAAAGCCCGCCGCGTCCGAGCGCACGCGTCATCGGCGCAGGCGTTGCCGGTCTTACCGCCGCGTTCGAGCTCGCTCGGCGTGGCGCCGAGGTCGAGCTGATCGAGCGCGGCGAATCGCCCGGGCGTGGCTGCTCCTTCTACGCCGGCGGCATGCTGGCGCCTTGGTGCGAGGGCGAGAGCGCCGAGCCGCTGATCGTCCGTCTCGGCCAGGAGGCGCTCACCTACTGGACGCAGACTATCCCCGTCGCGAAGCGCGCGGGCAGCCTCGTGGTGGCACCGGCGCGCGACAAGCCGGAACTCGCACGCTTCGCCCGGCGCACCAGCGCCCACGAAGCGATCGAGAGCGATTCCATCACGGTGTTGGAACCCGACCTCGCCGGCCGCTTCGATCGCGCGCTGTTCTTCGCGCAGGAGGCGCATCTCGATCCGCGCGCTGCGGTCGCGGAACTTGGTCGGCGGCTCGCCGCGATGCCAAATGTGACGCTCAGGTTCGGCAGCGCAACTGCACCAAATCGCAATGTCGACTGGAGTCTCGACTGCCGCGGTCTCGCGGCGCGCGACGCACTTCCGGATTTGCGCGGCGTCAAGGGCGAAATGCTTGTCCTCGAAACGCACGAGATCGCGCTGTCGCGTCCGGTCCGGCTCTTACATCCGCGCTGGCCGATTTACATCGTGCCGCGCGGCAGCGGCCGTTTCATGCTCGGCGCGACGATGATCGAGAACGAGCGCGCCGGTCACGTCACCGCGCGCTCGGCGATGGAATTGCTCAACGCCGCCTACGCGCTGCATCCTGCATTCGCCGAAGCCGAGATCGTCGAATTCGGCAGCGATTTGCGTCCCGCCTTTCCCGACAATCTGCCGCGCATTCGCAAGAATGGACGCACGCTCTACATCAATGGGCTCTTCCGCCACGGTTTCCTGCTCGCGCCCGCACTGGCGCGCATGGCGGCGGAGATCGTTTTCGCGAATGCCGTTTTCCCCGAGGTCATGGATGCAGATCAGCGTGAACGGCAAACCGTGTGAGGTGCGGGCGGAGACGCTCGCCGCACTTCTCACCGAACTCGAATACGAAGACGCCGTGGTCGCGACGGCACGCAATCGCGATTTCGTGCGCCGGAGGGATCGCGCTGAAACGACGCTCGCGGAAGGCGACGAGATCGAAATTCTGACGCCGCGGCAAGGTGGCTGATTTGCAAGACGCACGTGAAGACAGCTGGCAGGTCTACGGCACGACATTGTCGTCGCGGCTGCTTGTCGGCACGGCGCAATATCCCTCGCCGAAAATTCTTTCCGATGCGATCCGCGCCTCCGAAGCCGAGATCGTCACCGTGTCGTTGCGGCGCGAATCCGGCGGCAGCGGCGCGGGGCAAACCTTCTGGTCGCTGATCCGCGAACTCGGCGTTCGCGTGCTGCCAAACACGGCGGGTTGCCACACAGTCAAAGAAGCGGTCACCACTGCGGAAATGGCTCGCGAGGTCTTCGACACGCCATGGGTCAAGCTCGAAGTCATCAGCGACGATGACACGCTTGCGCCCGACGTAATCGGTCTCGTCGAAGCGGCGCGCATCCTGTCGCGCGACGGCTTCCAAGTGTTTCCCTACACGACGGAAGACCTCGGCATTGCCGGAAAGCTCATCGAGGCCGGCTGCGAAATTTTGATGCCGTGGGGCGCGCCGATCGGCTCCGGCCGTGGCTTGAACAATCCCTATGGCTTGCGGGCAATGCGCGCGCATTTTGCCGATGTGCCGCTCGTCGTCGATGCCGGTATCGGCACGCCCTCGCACGCGGCGGCGGCGATGGAGCTCGGCTACGACGCAATCCTGCTCAACACGGCGATCGCAAAGGCCGGCGACCCCGTTGTCATGGCGCGCGCGTTTGCGCGAAGCGTCGAGGCCGGCCGTCTCGCGCGTCTCGCCGATCCGATGGAGCCGCGCGACATGGCGGCGCCGTCGACGCCTGTGATCGGGCGCGCCTTTACCGCGGCATAAATGCTCGACCGCTTCTATCTTATTGTCGACGGCGCGCATTGGCTTGCGCGCCTTCTGCCCTGCGGCGTCAAGCTCGTGCAATTGCGCGTCAAAGATAAGAGTGCGGACGAGATCGCGCACGAGATTTCCGATGCAAAACGCGTTTGCGCGGAGCATGGCGCGCAGCTCATCGTCAACGATTATTGGCAGGCGGCGATCGATGCCGGCTGCGACTATGTGCATCTCGGCCAGGAAGACCTCGCCGCCGCGGATGTCGATGCGATCAAGCGCGCTGGATTGAAGCTTGGGATATCGACGCACACGCATGCGGAACTCGAAGTCGCGCTCAAGGCAAAGCCGGATTACATCGCCCTCGGCCCGATCTATCCGACGATCCTGAAGGAGATGCGCTTCGCGCCACAAGGTCTGGAAACGATCGGCGAATGGAAGCGCCGCATCGGCGGCCTGCCCCTGGTCGCGATCGGCGGCATCACGCTCGAGCGCGGATCAGGCGTGCTTGCCGCGGGCGCGGATTCGATCGCGGTTGTCACCGACGTGTTGCGGAACGCCGATCCCGAGGCGCGCGCGCGCGCGTTTGTTGAGGCGACGCGGTCGTGACCCTTGTCATTCCCGGCACGCGAAGCGTGATCGGGAATCCCGGGCAACGGCAAGACTGCTCTGGATTCCCGCTTTCGCGGGAATGACAGCTGCGCGTTCATGCGCGGACGCCTCACCTCCCCGCGGCGCCGGCGCTCATCTCGGCCCAATCGAACTCTTCCTCCAGCACGTGATAAGCGTCGTCGCCGATCGCGCCGCTCACACGCAACTCGTAGGTCGTACGTCGCGCGACCGCGATGCCGCGCAGCCTGAGCGAGTCGAGCGGACCTTCGAACGACGTGCCGTCGCTGCCTTCTGCCCGGGCGAGAAGCGTCGATAGCTCCTTGCGCAGAAGTTTCGCCTCATCGGAGGAATCGCCGTCGAGCGTGGGGAGCGCCGCTCGATAGGCGGCGACGCGCGCTTGCGCGACTTCACGCGCAACCGGGTCGTACTCGTCGAAGCTCAAGCGCTCGATCAACGGCCTGAGCGTCAGGCCCTGGAATACCATCGTGCCGAGGACGACGCAGAAGGCCGTCAACAAAATCAGGTCGCGATAGGGAAACGCTTCCGGCAAGGCGAAAGCCGCTGCCAAAGTCACAATGCCGCGCATGCCTGTCCACGAGATGACAAGGCCGCCGCCGACGCTCGGACGCAGCATCGGCCGCGGCGGATGAAAGCCGTGGCGCGCGATCCTGGCGCGGATCGCCGTATTGTACGACATGCACCAGACGATCCGGACCGCGACCACTGTCGCCAGGACGGCGAGCGCAAACAAACCGTAATGCAGCCGTTGCGAAGGCTCGAACCGCTCGATGATCGGACCGATCTGCATGCCGATCATGACGAAGGCCAGCACGTTCAACACGAACACCGCCGTCTCCCACACGGCGTAAGCGGGAACACGTATGCGTGCCGGCGTGCTCATCGGCGCCGTCCAGGCGAGCGTCATCGCATAAACGACAAGCGTCAGAATAGCCGAAAGGCCGATCTCATCGGCGAGAATCCACACGCCGAATGTTGAGCAGAACTGACTGATAATCGCCAGCGGCGCGTCGCGATGCAGCGAAAGGACGCGCAGCGATATGCGGCCGAGCACGTAGCCCGCAACGAGACTCGCCGGAACCGAGATCGCAAATGTCTCGAGCGTCCCCGTCGCCGTGATACCGCCGCTCGCCGCGGCGCCGACCGCGATGCGATAAATGAGCAGCGCCGAGGCGTCGTTCAGGAGGCTCTCACCTTCGAGAATCTTGGCGAGGCGATGCGGCAGCTTTGCCTGCCGCACGATGGTGCTCGCCGCCGCCGCATCGGGCGGCGCGACAATCGCGCCGAGCGCGATCGCCGCCGCCCAAGGCATGTGAGGCACGAGCCATCGCGCGATGAACGCGACGGCAATCGTCGTCAGGCCAACTGCGATGATGACAAGAGCGGCGATCGGCCGCCAATTGTCGCGGACATCGCGCAACGAGGTGTCGTAGGCCGCATCGAGCAGAACCGGCGCAACGAAAAGCGCGAGTGCCAGGTTTGGATCGAGCGTCCAACGCGGCCCGTCGGGAATGAAAGCAAGACAGGCACCGCCGATTGCGAGGAATGTCGGATAAGGCGCGCGCAACCGGCGCGCCAGCACCGTCAGTAGAACCGCGCCGAGCAGGAGCACGATGACCCAAATGAACGTCGTCATCGCATCCTACTGCCCGGCAAAACCCTTGCCCTATTTGAGGGCGAGCGGCCGTTCTTCATTGAGGAAGTTCAGGATTTCGCGGAAGAACTGCATGCGGTTCTTCTCGAGCATCACAGTATGCGTGCCTTCGCTCAGCTCGACGAAGCGCCGGTACGGCGCGTTGGTGAGCTTGGTGAAGTAATCCTGCGCCTGGTAGCTCGGAAGATCGGCGTCCCATTCGGCGTGGATAAGCAAGGTCGGCACCTTGATCTGTCCCGGGTCGTAATTCGCCTTGCCAGCAGCGAAATACGTGTTGACGTCCTGCAGCACGCCGTTCGGCGCGCGCAACATCGGCGGGTTTTGCTTCACCGATTCCGGATCCGTCGCCCAGGTCGCGTCAGCCCATTGCTCGAAAACGCCGGGCGGGATGAGGCCGGCCTGCTTGTCCTCGGCAACGCCTTTCAGCCATCGCGCCTTGGCGGAATCTTTCGAGACCAGCCGATACGCACCGAGTTGCGGCGGTGCCGCGCCTGGAGCAGACGGGGCCGGAGCAAGAACCGCCGTGTCCTTGCGGAAGTGCCAGAGCGGCGCATAGAGAACGAGGCGATTGACCTTGTCGTTGTGCTCGCTCGTATACATGCCGGCGATCGCGGTGCCCCACGACCACCCCATCACGTCGATCTTAGCGACGTTGCGCGACTTTAGAATGTGATCGACCGCAGCGCCGAGATCATGCGCCGCCACTTTCGTGTCGACGATCGGCTTGTTTTCGGATGCCGGCTTCATCATTTCCGGCGGCCGCGTCGAGCCGCCATATCCGCGCACGTCGACGAGATAAACATCGTAGCCCTGCTGCGCGAACAGCTCCATCATCGACACGCCTTCGATCGGCAGGTCGAAGGCGGTTTCGGCGGGGTATGTTGCGCCATGGACGAAAAGCAGGATGCGATCGGGCCCGTATTGCTGCGTGCCGACCTGATGCTTGTTGCGGATGAAAAGATCGATACCGGGATCGCCCGACGGGATCGTGTAGTTCTTGGTCTCGAGCTGCGCGTTTTCCGAGCGCGCAGTGACGGCGCCCGTCGCCAGAAGGGCTATAGCCGCAACACCCGCAGCAAAGCCACGCATGCGCCGAAGGCGATCGTCTCTTGTCATGCCAAATCTCCCAGAGATCCGGCTTGTCTCGAATGCCGGTCGGCTGGAGTGTCGCGGGGAAGGAGCGCAAACGTCAAGAGCGCCCGGCCGGCTGACCGAGCGCCCTTTCCTCATCTCCTGACACACTTACGCGGCCGCCTTGTTGACCGTGCTCTCGGCGAGGGTTGTCAGTTTCTTGTCGGTCGCCTCCTCTTCTTTCAGCGTCTGCTCGAAGAGTTTGACGGAGTCCTTGCGACCGAGCTGGTTTGCCCAGGCGATCAGCGTGCCGTAGCGCGTCATCTCGTAATGCTCGACCGCCTGCGCCGCGGCGATGAGTGCTGCATCGAGCACCTTCTTGTCGGCGATCTCGCCGGCAACCTCGTTGGCTTCCTTGATGATGCCGTCGATTGCCGGACAGGTCTCGCCCTTCGGCTGGAGCCCATGCAGCTTGAACACCTGCTCGAGCCGCGTGACATGCGTCTTGGTTTCTTCGAGATGCGTCTTGAAGCCGTTCTTCAGTTCTGCGCGCGACGCTTTCTCGATCATCGTCGGCAACGCTTTCACGATCTGGTTTTCGGCGTAGTAGATGTCCTTCAGCTGATGTTCGAAGAGGTCCTCGAACGTTTTGATGTCCTTGGTGAACAGTCCCATCTCATTCTCCGTGTTGTTCTTCGCGACTTGGCTGATCCGAGGCTCGGCCATACCCCGCACCAGTTCACCGCCTGCCAATGGAGGAACCCGCTTTTGGTTCCGGCGTAGCCGTGAAGCGGCTATGTTCGCCCTCTGTTCCAAGCGACCCGAATCGGACTAGAATGGCCGCATGGATCTTCTCGAAATCTCGCTCGGCGGGCTGCAGTTCACCGCGGCGCAGGTGTTTTTCGCGGCAGTCGCGCTGCCCCTGGCACTCCTCGCCAACGCAACTGTTGCGCTGATCCGGGTGAGCCGAGCGCGGGCGCGAGCCGCCGAGGAGGCGCTGCGCCGCCAGCGTGACTTCGACGAGCGCATCGGCGAGCTCGCGCGCAACGGCACGGAGCTCGCCGGCCGCGTGCAGGCTTTCGCCGAAGCGGTGGGATCTCGGCAAGCAGACTTGGCGAGGCATGTGAGCGAGCGGCTCGATGCAGTCGGCACGCGTGTCGGCCAGGGGCTGGAGACCCAATCGCGGACGACCGGCGACCATCTCGCGAAATTGAACGAGCGGCTAGCCGTTATCGATGCGGCGCAGGCGAAGCTTACCGGCCTCACGCAAGAGGTGGTCGGCCTCAAGGACATTCTCGCCAATAAGCAGGCGCGCGGCGCCTTCGGCCAGGGCCGGATGGAAGCGATCGTCAAGGATGGGCTGCCGCCCTCGGCTTACGAATTTCAATACACGCTATCGAACCGCACGCGGCCGGACTGCATCATCCGCCTGCCGGGCGACGACCGCGTGCTGGTGATCGACGCCAAGTTTCCGCTCGAAGCCTTCTCCGCATTGAAAGCCGCTGACAGCGATGATCTGCGCAAGCAGGCGCTTGCGCGCGTGCGCAACGATATCGGCAAACACGTGCGCGACATCCGCGAGCGCTATTTCTTGCCGGGCGAGACGCAGGATTTGGCGGTTCTGTTTGTGCCGTCGGAATCGGTTTACGCCGACCTCGCCGAGCATTTCGACGATCTCGTACAGAGGGCGCACAACGCGCGGGTGATCATCGTGTCGCCGTCGCTCTTGATGATGGCGATCCAGGTCATGCAGACGATCGTGCGCGATGCGCGCGTACGGGATCAGGTCCACGACATCCAAAGAGAAGTGCAGCTCCTCGTCCAGGACGTCGGCCGCTTGCGCGCGCGCGTCACCAAGCTCGACACGCATTTCCGCTTGGCGCAGGAGGATGTCGCGGCGATCACGATCTCGACCGAAAAGATTACGCGACGCGGCGACAAGATCGAGCAGATCGATGTCGCTCAGGAGGGCGGCGATGTCGCCCGGCTCGTCCCACCGCGATTGGCCGCGGCGGAATAAAGCGCGGGATCGATCCCGCTCGCTGCGAATGCCTGGCGCACGCGTTCGGCAACGAGCGCGACGCGCAGATCGAAGTCTTCAACATCGGCGCGCAGAAACTGCACGATGAAGGACGACAGCGCGCCGTTGATGAAATTGGGATGCTCGAAGCGCATGGCCCGGACGATCCATGGATTGAGCCGAAGCGCCCAGTGTAGCAGGATTTGATCGTTGATTGGCGCTAGACGCGGCGGCAACAAAAGCAATCCGGCCCTGCTCGAGAGATCGAATAGACGCTTCCATGTCTTCAGAAGCCGGATGGTCTGTTTATTCCGCATGTTGAAGATCAGCACGCCGGCATTGATGTTCCAGGTCGGCGCTTTCTCAGGGATGACGGCACGCGCTATCAGAGGAGCCTCGGCGTGCCGATCGAGATAGGTTGAGAAATCATATTCGAGGTCGACGACAAAAGCATCCGCATCAAGATAAATGATCCAGCCGTCGGCGCCCGCATCAAGCGCCTCGCTCAAGAGGTCGATGCGATTGAACGTTGCATGCCAAGGCTGTCGGCCGCGTTTCAACCCGACAAAGGCCTCGTATTCGTAGCCGTGCATTGTGCAGAAGGCACGCGTGCTCGGCGCTGACGCGTCTAGCAGCCGCGCATATTTTACTGGGTCTGCCGTCTGGAGGAACTTGACGCGCAATTGCGGTCTCTATGATGGCGATAAGACCGGCGCGCGATCTCGAAATGGATCGAACTCGCATGCTTGCAAAAGCTTCATACCGAATGTCTACTGCCGCCAGGGGAGTGCAAGATGTCCGAAGCCGTACACGAAATTGCCCACGAGGCAACGCACGACGCCGCCCATTCCGGGACCGGGCACGCCAAGCTCATCGGCCTGCTCATCTCGATCCTGGCCCTGTTCCTGGCGGTATCCGAGATGCTGGGCAAATCGGCGCAGACGCATGGATTGACGCTGAACATCCAGGCGAGCGACACGTGGAATTTCTACCAGGCGAAGACGATCCGGCAGACGGTCCTGCGCGCCGCGCTCGACGGCGCAAAAGCCGGCAATACCGCACCGAGCCCCGAAGCGCAGAAGCAATATTCGACATGGCAGTCCAACATCGATCGTTGGGAAAGCGAGCCGGACAAAGGCGAGGGACGCAAGGAATTGCTGGCGAAGGCCCAAGACATGGAGCACCATCGCGACGAGGCGCTGGCCAAATATCATGCCTACGAGGTCGCCTCGCTGATCATTCAGCTTGGCATCGTGCTTGCGTCCGTCTCGCTCCTGTCTTCGATCATGGCGTTCGCCTATGGATCGGCTGTCTTGGGCGCTTGTGGTCTCGTGGTTCTTATCGGCGCATACAGCAATTTCGAGCCGCTGATGCACGTGCTGCACTAAGGCGCCGTCGCGCGGAGCGTCGTCAAAACAGCTTGCGATACTGGATAAAGCCCGGCCTGTCGGCGAGCTTGTCATAAAGCGCGCGCGCCGTCGCGTTATTCTCTTGCGTCAACCAATAGACGCGCGACGCGCCTTGCGCTTTCGCGCGCTCGTACACCGCTTCAATAAGCTTCCGCCCTACCCCGCCGCCGCGCGCGTGCTCGACGGTGAAGAGATCCTGCAGATAGCAGTAAGGCCCTTTCGTCCAAGTCGAGCGATGGAAAATGTAATGCACGATGCCGACGATCTTGCCGTCGCGCTCTGCGACGAGCGCATGCATCGGTTCGGATTTATCGAAGAAGCGCGCGAACGTCGTGTCGGTGACGTCAGCGGGCACACTCGTTTTGTAAAACGCGAGATAGCCCTGCCAGAGCGGGTCCCATTGCGCGCGATCATCGTGGGCGAGCGGGCGGATGATCACTAGCCCCTTCTCCCCTTGCGGGAGAGGATGTCATTGCGAAGCAATGACGGATGAGGGGTAGCAGCTGCCGCTTCGAAGAGGATGGCGCGGCATTTGTTGCGACTCATTCAATCCAACCCGAACTTCGTCACCTCGCGATGCTCAGCCTGGATGCGGCGCACCGTACCCGTCACCGAGCGGTAGATCACCGTTTCCGTCTCGATGATTTCCTTGCCGAACTTCACGCCTTTCAGCATCGCACCGTCAGTGACACCGGTCGCGCAGACGATCACGTCGCCCGACGCCAATTCGTGCATGTCATATTTCTTCTTAGGGTCGCTGACGCCCATCTTTCGTGCGCGTTCGATCTTCGTCTCGGTGTCGAGGATGAGCCGCGCCTGCATCTGGCCGCCGACGCAACGCAACGCGCCCGCCGCGAGCACGCCTTCGGGCGCGCCGCCGGTGCCGAGATAAAGATCGACGCCGGTATGCTCCGGCTGCGTCGTATGGATGACGCCGGCGACATCACCGTCCGTGATGAGCCGGATCGCAGCGCCCGCCTCCCGGCATGAGACGATGAGGTCGGCGTGGCGCAGCCGGTCAAGGATCAGGACAGTGATTTCGCCGGGCTTCACGCCTTTGGCCTTGGCAAGCGCATTGATGTTTTCGCCGGGCGTTGCGTCGATATCGATAATTCCGGGCGGGTATCCCGGCCCGATGGCGATCTTGTCCATGTAGACGTCGGGCGCATTCAAGAGCGTGCCCCCTTCCGCCATCGCCATAACGGCGATCGAGCCCGGCATGTCCTTGGCGCAAAGCGTCGTGCCTTCGAGCGGATCGACCGCGATATCGACCTTCGGCCCGGTCTTCGTGCCGACCTTCTCGCCGATGAACAGCATCGGCGCCTCGTCGCGCTCGCCCTCGCCGATGACGATCGTGCCGTCGATCGGCAATCGGTTCAACTCGCGCCGCATGGCGTCGACGGCGGCCTGATCGGCGGCTTTCTCGTCGCCGCGTCCGCGCAACCGCGCCGACGACACGGCCGCGCGTTCGGTGACGCGCACCAGTTCGAGCGTCAGAATGCGCTCGATGATTTTTTCTTCTTGGATGACGAGATCGGTCACGCGATTTGCTCCAGATCCTTATTGCCGTTCGATGCGGATGACTTGCGGTTTCTCGGCGACGGTTCCGTCAGCGACGATCGCATCGACCGCACCACGCACGAGCTCTTCGGTCGTCGCGTAGGTGATGAGCACGACGGGAACCGGCGCGCCCGGCTTCCCCGCCGCGCGCGGATCGCTCTTCTGCATGACGCTTTCGAGCGATATCTGCCGCTCGGCCATGCGCTTCGCGATCGCCGCGATGGTGCCCGGCTGGTCGATCGCCGAGAAGCGGATGTAATAGCCGCCCTCGTGCCGCTGCATCGCAAGCTTTTCCGTTTTTTGCAGTCGCGCGGCCGGCAATCCGAACGGCGCGGAGCGAATGCCCTTGGCGATGTCGGCAATGTCAGCAACGACGGCCGACGCCGTCGCCTCGCCCCCTGCCCCCGGCCCGACAAGCGTCAATTCGTGCACGGCGTCGGCATCGATCGTCACCGCATTCGTCACGCCCATCACTTCGGCAAGCGCCGACGATTTGTGCACCATCGTCGGATGTACGCGCTGCTCGATGCCGTTGCGGGTGCGCTGCGCGACCCCAAGCAATTTTATGCGAAAGCCGAGATCTTCCGCGGCTTTGATGTCGGCGAGCGTCACGCCCTCTATGCCTTCGACGTGAATGGCATCGGCGTCGATCGACGTGCCGAAAGCAAGCGACGTCAGGATCGCGAGCTTATGCGCCGTATCGAAGCCGCCGATGTCGAAGGTCGGATCGGCCTCGGCATAGCCAAGGCGCTGCGCTTCCTTCAAACATTCCTCGAACGAAAGCTCCTCACGCTCCATCCTCGACAGGATGTAATTGCAGGTGCCGTTCAGGATGCCGTAGACGCGCTCGATCGAGTTGCCGGCGAGACCTTCGCGCAGCGTCTTCACGATCGGAATGCCGCCGGCGACGGATGCCTCGAAGGCGAGCGCGACGCGCTTTTGTTCCGCGGCTTTGGCGAGCGCGAGGCCGTGCTTGGCGAGCAGCGCCTTGTTGGCGGTGACAACGTGCTTGCCCGCTTCAAGCGCTGCTTCGACCGACGCGCGCGCGGCACCCTCGTCACCGCCCATCAGCTCGACGAAAAGGTCGATGTCCGGCGCGCGTGCGAGCGCGACCGGATCGTCGAACATTTTCGGCGAAGTGTGGCCGAGGCCGCGCTCTTTGCCGCGGTCGCGGACCGCACCGGCCGTCACCTCGATGCGGCAGCCGGTGCGCGCCGCAAGCGCATCGGCTTGGCGCTCGAGCAGGCGGAACGCCGCGCTGCCGACGACGCCGAGGCCGGCGATCCCGACGCGCAGTTGATCGACCATATCCGAGCCTAGAAAAATCTTCGGTAGAGCGCTCGCCGCTGCGGCAAGCTGTAGCGGCGCTTGTGCCTGATTTCCCCTGCTCGATCAAGGAAGCCAGCGACGGCAGGCCGCGATCACTTTCAAATGCTTCTAAATCAAAAAGATAGCGGTTGCTGGCCTCCGGGTCGTCCGATACTCCCGCCCACAACTCCCCTCTCGACCAAAAACCAACATGCTCGGTGCGTTGCTCATTGTTTTTCGCGAAGTCGTCGAGGCCGGCCTCATCGTCGGCATCGTGCTCGCCGTCACGCAAGGAATCGCCGGCCGCAATCTGCTGATCGGCGGCGGCATCGTCGCGGGGCTCATCGGCGCGAGCTTGGTTGCAATCTTCGCGGGTGCGCTCTCGGAATTGTTCGAAGGCAATGGCCAGGAATTGTTCAATGCCGGCGTGCTGATCCTCGCCGTTTGCATGCTTGCCTGGCACAACATCTGGATGGCGCGTCACGGCCGCGAAATCGCGCAGGAAATGCGCGCCGTCGGCCATTCCGTTTCCGAGGGAACAAAGCCGCCGAGCGCGCTCGCAATTGTCGTTGCCGTTGCCGTTTTGCGCGAAGGCTCCGAGGTCGTCCTGTTCCTCTACGGCATTATCGTCTCGAACAACGAGACCGGCTGGAGCATCGCCGTCGGCGGTTTGCTCGGCCTGCTTGCCGGCGTGGCACTGAGCGCGCTCACCTATGTCGGATTGATTCAGATTCCGGTCCGCCGCCTCTTCCAGGTGACAAGCGCGCTGATCGCGCTGATGGCTGCCGGTATGGCGGCGCAGGCCGTCGCGTTCCTGGCGCAAGCCGATATTGCGACGGCGCTGAGCACGCGCATCTGGGACACGTCGCACGTCATCACCGATGACAGCATTTTCGGCCGCGTACTGCACACGCTGTTCGGCTACACGGATCGGCCGACCGAATTGCAGGTCGTCGTCTATCTCGCGACGCTGGGACTGATCCTCGGCCTCATGCGCCTTTTCGCGCCGAACCGGCCGAGCGCGCCGGCGCGCCTCGCACCGGGAGAATAGCCCAAGTTCGCGAGGCCTATTTCGCGCAGGCCTTGGTCGGCAGGATGTCGAGCTGAGTCATCTCGCCGGCGAGAACAAAATCCCCGTAATCGAGTTTCAGCGCGCGCGACACGCCGTTGTCATAGAGATCGAATGAGAGAACGTAAGCGGGCGCGTCGTCCTTCTTACCGCTTTCGAAATACGAGATCGCCACCGGCCAGCGTTTCATACCCTCGAGCGCCGGCACATGCGCTGCCTGCTCGACAGCGGCGGTCTCGATCGGCTTGCCGATGATGGTCGTCGTGTTGAAGATCTTCTGCCCGGTCTCCGAGCCGTCATAGACTTTGACCTCGAGCAGCTTTTGGCCCGTCCGCGCCGCCGCGAGAATGCGCTTCAGATGGTCGGTCGGAAACACAACGTCCTCGCCGACGTCGAGCTTGGCGCGCTTCGGCTGCTTCAGATCGATCGACAGAGCGCCGTCATCGGCGCGTTGCGCCTGACCGTCGACATCATCGCCGGGGTTGCGGTCGACCTTCGTCTCGATACGGAAGCGGAAGCTCTTGCCGTGCCCGTCCTCGAACGTCGCCGAATGCATGTCGGAGACATGCATCGGCCCTTCCGCCGGCTGCAGCTCGGTCACCTGACGGAAATTCTGCACGTAACCTTCGCAGGCCGAGCCGGTGAAATCGAATGCGATGCGCCCGCGCGCTGCTGTCGGCGACTTGCTGCCGGTCGCCTTGGCGAGGGTAAGCTCGTAGACGGCACGATGCGAGACGAGCGCAGGTGTCTGGTCGGGCGCGGCAGCGGCGGCAACTGGACCTGCCGGTTGATTGCTCGCGGCCGAGGCCAGGCTGGGAAGTCCGCCGGCAGCAAGAAGGCAGAGGGTCAGGACGCGGAGAGATGGCATGCTTTTGTTGCGCTCCGGTAAAGCGCTCAGTAGTGCTTTGCGCGAATGGCGGAATTAGGGTTGCGCGGCTCGGATTTCGAGCTTGTGCGGAGCATTGCGAAGCCGGCGGGAAAACCGGCGCCATTAAGATTAGCACTTGCGGAACGCAACGCGAACGGTTAACATGTTCATGATTTGTTTAAGCGCCGGAGCGAATCTGCGGCAAACCGAATCGCGAACGCCCGGCAGACCAAGGCAGAGCCATGCTGACGAAAAAACAAAGCGAGCTTCTGCGCTTCATCCATGAGCGGCTCAAGGAAACCGGCGTCCCGCCGTCCTTCGATGAGATGAAGGACGCACTCGACCTGCGCTCCAAGTCCGGCATCCATCGCCTCGTGATGGCGCTCGAGGAGCGCGGCTTCATCCGCCGATTGCCAAACCGCGCTCGCGCGCTCGAAGTGTTGAAACTGCCGGAAGCCTCGACGCCAGCGAGCCCGCGCGGCGGCAAGTTCTCGCCGAGCGTCATCGAGGGCCATCTCGGCCGCGTGCGCCAGATGCCGGCCGGCAGCGACGATACCATGGCCGCCGTCGCCGTGCCCGTCATGGGCCGCATTGCCGCCGGTACCCCGATCAGCGCCATCCAAAGTCGCAGCCACACGATCTCGATCCCGCCGGAATTTCTTGCGAGCGGCGATCACTTCGCGCTCGAAGTGAAGGGCGATTCGATGATCGAGGCCGGCATTCTCGAGGGCGATACGATCGTCGTGAAAAAGCAGGACAGCGCCGACACCGGCGACATCGTCGTTGCGCTCATCGACGATGAGGAGGCAACCCTGAAGCGGCTGCGCCGCCGCGGCGCCTCGATCGCGCTCGAAGCCGCCAACCCTGCTTACGAGACGCGCATCTTCGGCCCCGACCGCGTCCGTATCCAGGGCAAGCTGGTGAGCTTGATCCGCAGATATTGAGGTCTTGTATCGAAGGCTTGGGCTCCGCTCGCCCTTGCAAGCCGGCGCTGGCGCCCGGCCGCAATCTATCCCGATAGACCCGCTTGGCGCATCCAGCCGGGAGACCGCCGGCGTTTTCGGCGCTCGGCCGTGTAAAGCCGCGTAAGGAACGACTCCTTCGCGCCGATCGGAGCCGGTGAGACGCTCTGCGCCAGACGAGCTTCTGCCAATTGCCGATACGCGGCAAGCCGGCGCGGCGTATGTTCCGCGAGCTCGTAGCAATAGCAGGCATAGTCGTCGGGCGCTTGGCCGAACGTCTCGCGATAATTTTGCATCCAGTCGTCGCGATGCTGCTCGTAGATCGCCATCGCGAGCAGGCCGATGCAATCGGAATCATGCGAGACGAGAGCGGCGCGCACCGTCCAGTCGCCGCGGCCGATCGCCCGGCCCGGCTGCTTCAAGAAAGCGGCCGAGTTGCCGGTCGTCTGCATGGACGCACTACCTCGATAGCTCATCCAAAACGATCCTTAAGGGATTGAAATTAAGTTACGCGTACGCAGGCCAAGCCGTCAACGAAATGCAAACCGACGATACGCGATTCGTGATAAATATTTTTTTAAAGACGATATGTGTGTTTCGTCTCAATCCAAACGATCGGGCGCGCTTCCGATCTCTTCAGACCTCCCCTCCCCCTTCTCTGGCGCCGCCGACCGGACACGACCGCTAGAGCGCGGCGGACGCGACCAGGGCCGGTTTTCGCCGACGGCACGCGCGGCGCGCAGCTCGAACTGATCGCCGGTGATTTTCAGGGTGACCGCTCCAGTCGTCTCGAGCCGGCGGCGATCGACGATAGTCGTAGCTGCACAGCCGCTCGGCACCGCGAACGGCGCGATGATGAGCGCCGCCCGCGCGCAGTCTTCGACGAGAGCGTCGCGCGTACGCGATAAAGCGACGATACGCCCGTCGGGTAATTGCGCGGCGCAGCCGAAAGCATCGCATTGCGTGCCGTTCTGCGCTGCCTTCGCCGCGCGCGGATCGGCATCGGCCCGCAGCCATTGTTCACTGAGGAACGCGCTTGGGCGCGCACCGAGAACGGCGAGCTGTCCGTCGGCCGCGCGTACCGCCGCCGACTCGCCCGTCGCTGCGATGGCAATATCGTAATCCGGTCCGCGCGCCGCACCCCACAAGCCGATGATTGCCAGCGGAATTGCTGTCGCCCGCAAAAGCGACGTGCGCCAGATGACGGCGGACAAAACGGCGAGCGACAGGAAGATCAGCGCGTAAGGTGCGAATGTCTTGAGGTGCACCGTCGCGCCCGGCGCCGACGCAATGAGCCGCGCTGCCCAGAGGATGAAGCCGATCCCAAGCCCAACGTACTGCCAGACAAAAGCATCGAGTCCGAGCGGGTAAAGCATGGCGCCGATCAACGCGCCGGGAATGGCGAAGAACTCGATGATCGCCAAGGTCAGCGGATTGCCGATCAGCACATAGGGGCTAAGCTCATGGAAGTCGTAGGCCATGAAGGAGGCGGTGGCGGCAGTTGCGCAAAAGGTCGCGAAAATGAGGGCCCCCGGGCCATGGCGCAGATGCCCGGCTGAGAAATCGCGGAGCCTCTGGCGCCACGACGTGATGCCCTGGACGTAGATGCGATCGCGCTCGGCAGCGAAGGAGGCAATGCGCGCCTCGTAGACCGCGACGAGCGCCGCAACCGCGGCAAAAGACAGCTGAAAGCTCGCGCCAACTATCGCTTCCGGTTCGAGCGCAATGACGATCAGCGCCGCCATCGCAAGATTGCGCATCGTCAGCGACGGGCGGTCGAAAATAACGGCGGAGAGCATGACGCAGGTCATGATCAGCGCCCGCTCGGTACCGACCCGCGAGCCGGTGGCGATGTCATAAAAGATCGCGCCGAGCATTGCCGCCGCGGCAGCCCATTTTTTGATGGGATAGTTCAGCGCGAGCTTGCGCGAGCAGGCGAGCAGCCGCCGCAGCCCGATGAAGAAGATCGCCGCAACGAGCGTCATCTGCACGCCGGAAATCGTGATGATGTGGAAGATGCCGGCTTCGCGAATGACATCCTTCGTCGCGTCGTCGAGATAATCGCGCTTGCCGGTCACCATTGCCGCGGCAATGGCGCCGCGCTCGCCGCCGAGCAGCGTGTAGACGCGTTCGGCAAGCGCGTTCCGCGCGCGATCGATGGCTGCATAAAACGAAAGGCCGACACCGGCCGGCGCGAGTGAGGTTGCGACCTCGATCTTGCCGAGCACGTTTCCAACCGCGCCGAGCTCGGCGAAGTAAGCGTCACGCGCGAAATCATAGCCGCCGGGCAACGCGGCGCGCGCCGGCGGCAAGAGCCGCGCCTTCAATTTGACGAATGCGCCAGCCTCCGCCTGGGGTCGATAGCGGTCCGTGAGCCGGATGCGCCGCGGCATCTGCTCCGGCGACAGGCCGTCGGCTGAGGCAAGCCGCATGACGAAGCGGGCGCCTTGGCGCCGATAGTCCATTTGCTCGATAAATCCGGAAACGGTGGTGACGCGAATGCGCTCGAGCACCGGCGCGGCGACGCGCGC
>JAFAVH010000232.1 GCA_019242655.1 Methylobacteriaceae bacterium | reverse complement strand
GTCCTTGTAGCGCGAGCGGTCGCCGCCGACGTCAGCTCCCTTACCTGACAAGAGCTTTGCCTGCGTCTCCGTGCGCGTGCGGCGCAAGCTTTCCGCCTGCGCCTTACCGCGCCCTTCGGCGACAGCTTCGGCGAAATTGGCGAACAGCACGGTGAACCATAGCCAGAGAATTATCTGGCCGGTAAAACCGAGAGACTCGCCGCCCGTTATCAGATCACGCACGAAGATGATCGTCGTCAAGACGGCGACAACCTCGACGACAAACATGACTGGGTTCTTCATCATCGCGCGCGGATCGAGCTTTCGGAACGAAGCACCGACCGCCGGCACGAGGATTCTTGTGTCAAAAATGCTGGATTGAGTTTTCGCCACCGGATGAACTCCGAATGCTCAATTCGAGGAGAAGGTTTGGCCGGCGCCGATCGCGAGATGCTCGGTGATCGGCCCGAGTGCGAGTGCAGGAAAGAACGTCAAGCCGCCGACGATGAGTATGACTCCGACAAGCAGGCCGACGAACAAGCCGCCATGCGTGGGAAATGTGCCGAGCGAGACCGGTACCGTCTTTTTCGCCGCAAGCGATCCGGCAATCGCCATGGCTGGCACGATCACGAAGAAGCGTCCGACCAGCATCGCGATGGCAAGCGTCACGTTGTAGAACACCGTGTTGGCGCTGAGCCCCGCGAATGCCGAGCCGTTATTCGCCGCAGCTGACGTGTAAGCGTAAAGGATTTCCGAGAAACCGTGCGGCCCGGGATTGGCGGTCGCCGATACCCCGCTCGGGAGCACGCTCGCGACGGCGCTGAATCCCAGCATCATCAGCGGCAGGCAGAGAATGGCGAGCATCGCCATCTTGACTTCCTTCGCCTCGATTTTCTTGCCGAGATATTCCGGTGTGCGCCCAACCATGAGGCCCGCGACAAAGATCGCGAGGATGACGAAGATGAGGATGCCGTACAGGCCGGCGCCGACGCCGCCGACGATGATCTCGCCGAGTTCCATGTTGATGATCGGGATCATGCCACCGAGCGCGGTAAAGGAATCATGCGTCGCGTTGACGGCGCCGCATGACGCAGCCGTGGTGACGACGGCAAAAAGCGCCGAGGCGACGATGCCGAAGCGGACCTCCTTGCCCTCCATGTTGCCGCCCTCGAGGCCGAATGCGTGCAGGAGCGGGTTACCGGCCGCCTCAGCCGCGTAAGCGATGACAATCCCGGCGAGAAAAAGAGCGCCCATTGCTGCGAGGATCGCCCAGCCCTGGCGCTCGTCGCCGACCATCCTGCCGAAAACGTTTGTCATCGCCGCGCCGATGGCAAAGATCGAGACCATCTGCACGAAATTCGACAGTGCGGTCGGGTTTTCGAAGGGATGCGCGGCATTCGCGTTGAAAAACCCGCCGCCATTGGTGCCGAGCATCTTGATTGCGACCTGGCTCGCGACAGGACCCACGGCAATCGTTTGTTTAGCGCCTTCGAGCGTAGTCGCCTCGACGTAAGCGCCCAGCGTTTGGGGGATGCCTTGCCAGACAAGGAACAGCGTGTACACGATGCAGATCGGCAGCAGCACGTAAAACGTGCAGCGGGTGACATCGACCCAGAACGAGCCGATTGTCCGGAAGGAATTGCGCGAGAAGCTGCGGATAAGAGCGATGGCAAGAACGATGCCGGTCGCCGCCGACAGGAAATTCTGGTGCGTCAGCCCGAGCATCTGCACAAGATAAGACATCGTGCTTTCGCCACCGTAATTCTGCCAATTCGTATTGGTGATGAAGCTCGCGGCAGTATTGAAAGCAAGATCTGGCGCGACCGCGCTTTGCTCCGCAGGATTGAACGGCAGAACGGCTTGAAGCCGCATCAACGCATATAAAATGATGAAGCCGCCAATATGAAAGAGCGCCATGCCGATCGTATAGGCGAGCCAATGCTGCTCCTGCCGCTCGTCGATGCCGGCGATCCGATAGAGACCGCGTTCCACGGGTGCCAAGAAGGGTGAAAGGAAGGTGCGTTTTCCTGTAAAGACTTGCGTCATGTAGAAACCAAGCGGCTTCACCAGCGCGACAACGACGGCGCAGAAAAGCGCAATCTGAATCCAGCCAACGATTGTCATTGGACGTTTCCTCAGAACCGCTCGGGGCGGA
>JAFAVH010000177.1 GCA_019242655.1 Methylobacteriaceae bacterium | reverse complement strand
GCACGGTGAAACTCCTGCAATGGGCGGCGGCGCGCGGCGAGCGTTTCTCGCACTGCATTGTCGGCGAGCCGACCAATCCGAACGCGCTCGGCGACATGATCAAGATCGGCCGTCGCGGCTCGCTCAACGGCGAGATAATCGTGAGAGGCCGGCAAGGCCATTCGGCCTATCCGCACTTGGCGGAAAATCCGCTGCCCATTATGGCGCGCATCGTCAGCGCACTTAGCGATGTCGTGCTTGATCAGGGGAATGCCCATTTCGATCGCTCGCAACTCGCAGTGACATCTATCGACGTCGGCAACAGCGCGTTCAACGTCATCCCGGGCGAGGCGCGGGCTCGCTTCAACGTGCGCTTCAACGATATCTGGACACCCGAGAAGCTGCTCCAGCGGCTGGAGGCCGTCGTTAGGGAAGCGGCCGGTAACGCCAACGCCGAACTTGTCTGCCTCCCCTGCAATTCGCTGGCCTTCATCACCAAGCCGAATGCGTTCGTCGAGACCGTGTCAGACGCGGTCGAGGCAGAGACCGGCCGTAAGCCGGTTCTTTCAACGAGCGGCGGTACGTCCGACGCGCGGTTCATCTGCGATTACTGTCCGGTGATTGAGTTCGGTCTCGTCGGACAGACGATGCATGCTTTCGACGAGAACGTTGCAGTCAACGATGTGCACGCGCTTGCGCGCATTTACGGGCGGGTCATCGAGGCCTACTTTTCCCGCCGAGAGCCGCTGGACTAAAAACGGCGATACGCGATAGGCTCGCGCCTAATTGGCTTTAGGAGAGCGCAGAATGTCGCGCAGCGAAGAGATCAAAGCCATTATCGGCAAATTATATGCCGCGCGCAGGGCCGGTAATGTCGATGGGATCCTGCACTTCTTCGATGAAAATGCAACATTTGCGCTGAACGGATCGAAACAGGCGAGCGGCATCGCATTGGAGGCAAAGGGCACGAATGAAATCCGTGCCGCTTTGACGAACCTCATCAATGCGTATGGCATGCACGACCAGACGATCCTCTCGTTCCTCGTCGATGACGAGAAAGCGGCGGTGCATCATCGCTCGAAGATGACGTTCAAGCCCACGGGGGAAACGTTCGATACCGAAATGCTCGATCTCTGGAAGCTTCAAGGAGACAAGATCGTTTCGGTGACGGAGTTTGTCGACACCGCCCTGGCGCAGCATCATCTGCTGCAATTGAAGTGACGCGTCATGAAATCGCAGACAGGTAACGCAATACTCCTGCTTGCGGCGGCGCTGCTTTGCAGTGGCGCGGCGCGAGCCGAGACGCCCAAATTGGGCGATCCGCCGGAGGCGCTCAACATGCGCCTTGTCGGTACGAACGATCTGCAGGCGCGCAGCGCCTATCAGCCGACGATCCATAAACAGGGGGATCGCTGGATCGCTTATATCGGCCATCATGGCGGCACGGATGCGGTCCGCGATCCCGTCAATCCGCTGACCGGCAAGCCGGAGCCGAGCGGCACGTCGATCGTCGACGTCACCGATCCGACGCGCCCGGTCTACCTCAAACATATTCCCGGTCAGGAAGGCACCTATGAATCCGGCGGCGCGCAGATGGTGCGCGTTTGCGACGGCGCCAGCCTGCCGAAGGCGGACAAATCGGCAGTCTACATGCTGCGGACATTTGGCGGCGAGGCGCACGAAATCTGGAATGTCGCCGATCCCGCCAATCCCGTCTTGATCACGCGGCTTGGCGGGCTGAAGGACACGCACAAAAGCTGGTGGGAGTGCGACACCGGCATTGCTTTCCTCGTGTCAGGCGCGCCGGGCTGGCGCACGCGGCGGATGACGCAGGTCTATGATCTCGGCGATCCCGCCCATCCCGTGAAAATCCGCGATTTCGGATTGGTCGGGCAGGAGCCCGGTGCGACAGGTAGCGTGCCGACTGAGCTACATGGTCCGATCTCCACCGGACCCGCGGGCAACCGCGTCTATTTCGGCTACGGCACGGATAAAGGCGGCATCCTGCAGATCGTCGATCGCGACAAGCTGATCAACGGCGCGAAAGATCCGACGCCGGAAAATCTGCAATATCCCGAGATCGCGCGCCTCGACATGTCGTCGCTCAACGGCGCGCATACGACATTTCCGATGCCGAGCATGCCGATTGCCGAGTTCGCCAAGGACAAGGTCGGCAGCACGCGCGACATCGTCATGATTGTGGACGAGGCGATCCTCAACGAATGCGGCGAAGCACGTCAGATGGTGTGGTTCGCCGACGTGACGATCGAGAACCGCCCGATGGTGATTTCGAGTTACACGGTGCCGGAAGCAAGCGGTTCCTTCTGCACGCGCGGTGGGCGCTTCGGCGCGCATTCCTCGAGCGAGAGCATGGCGCCCGTCTATTACAAGAAGGTCGCCTTCATCGCGTTCTTCAATGCGGGTGTGCGCGTGCTCGACGTGCGCGATCCGTATCATCCGAAAGAGATGGGCTATTTTATTCCGCCGATCACGCAGGCGACCGATCCGCGCTGCGTCCGTATCGAAGGCAAAGATCGCTGCAAGACGGCGATTCAGACGAACAATGTCGAAACCGATGAGCGCGGCTACATCTATGCCGTCGATCGCGCCAATACCGGTCTGCACATCCTGGAGCTGACTGGCGAAGCGCGCGAGGCTGCAGGATTGCGCTGACAGGCGAGACAAACGGGACGTCATCGCCAGACACACGGCCGCAGACTGTAGGTCAGGCGTTTTCGAGTTCGGCCGAAAGCCTCAACCACTCCTCTTCCGCGGCCGCGAGTGCGCTGTGCAAATCGTGGCGCTGCGCCGCGAGTTGCGCCGCCTTGTGCGGATCGCGCGAAAACGCGTCAGGATCGGCCAGCGCCGCATCGACGCGCGCGATGAGATTTTCGAACTTGCCGATCTGCTCTTCAAGGGCGGTGATGCGTTTGCGCATTGAAGCGGACGAGGGCTCGCGTTTCCGCTCTGACGTTTCGCGCTTGTTCGGAACGGGCGAGGGCTCGCGCGGCGCGCCGCCGTTCTTCTCGAGGACGAGCCGGCGGTAGTCGTCGAGATCGCCCTCGAATGGTGTCACACCTCCGTCCGCGACAAGCCATAACCGGTCGACGGACGCTTCGAGGAGATGACGGTCATGCGCGATGAGTATGACCGCACCCTCGAATTCGTTGAGCGCGTCGATCAGCGCGGTACGGCTGTCGATATCGAGGTGGTTGGTCGGCTCGTCGAGAATGAGCAGATGCGGTGCGTCGAAGGCGGCGAGACCTAGAAGCAGGCGCGCTTTCTCGCCACCCGAGAGAAGCGCAACCGGCGTCTCGGCTTTTGTTGCGGGAAAACCGAGCCGCGCCGTATGCGCGCGCGCGGTCGTTTCGGATGCGTCTGGCACGAGGCGGCGGACGGCGGAAAGCGGCGTGTCGGCGGGATCGAGATCGTCGACTTGGTGTTGCGTGAAGAAGCCGGCGGCAAGTTTAGGCGCGCGGGTGATCTTGCCGCCGAGTGGGTCGAGGCGGCCGCCGATCAGCTTCGCGAGCGTCGATTTGCCATTGCCGTTCGCGCCCAGAAGGCCGATGCGATCGTCGTTCGAGAGCGACAGATTGACTCGTGAGAGCACGGGCGTCCCACCATAGCCGGCGCTGACATTCTCCATCGCGATGATGGGCGGCGACAATGGCTTCTTCGCCGAGGGCAGGTGGAATGGCAGCACGCTGTCGTCGACGATCAGCTCTACCTCTTCCATTCTGGCGAGAACCTTCAGCCGTGCCTGCGCCTGGCGCGCTTTTGTCGCCTTGGCGCGGAAGCGGTCGACGAACGACTGCAAGTGCTTACGCTTCGCCTCCTGTTTCTTCGCCGCTTTGCCGAGCAGCATCTGCTGTTCGCGACGCTGCCGTTCGAAGCTCGAATAATTGCCGCGATAGAGCGTGAGCTTGCCGCGATCGAGATGCAGGATGTGATCACAGGAATGGTCGAGCAGGTCGCGGTCGTGACTGATGATGAGAAGGCTCGCCGGATACTTCGCGAGATGATCCATGAGCCAGAGCGTGCCCTCGATGTCGAGGTAGTTGGTCGGCTCATCGAGCAGCAGCATGTCCGGCGTCGTGAACAAAGCCGCGGCGAGCGCGACGCGCATGCGCCAGCCGCCGGAAAAGGCGGAGAGCGGACGGCGCTGCGCCGCGTCGTCGAAGCCGAGACCGGCAAGGATCGCGGCCGCGCGTGCCGGCGCGGCGTGCGCGTCGATATCGACAAGCCGCGTTTGTATTTCCGCGATGCGCGCCGGATCGTCGGCGCTTTCGGCTTCCGTCAGTAAGGCTGCGCGCTCGAGGTCGGCTGCGAGCACAAAATCGATGAGCTTTGTCTCGCCGCCCGGGGCTTCCTGCTCGACCTCGCCGAGCCGTGCGCGGCGGGGCAGGGCGATCGAGCCGCCCTCCGGCGCGATCTCGCCGGCGATCAGCCGAAACAGCGTCGTCTTGCCGACGCCGTTGCGGCCGACAAGGCCGACACGCGCCCCCGCGGGCAGCATCGCGCTCGCTTCATCGAATAGGAGGCGTGGGCCGAGCCGGTATGTAAGATCGGCGATCTGCAGCATTGCGGGCACATGCCGTCCGCGGCGACGGAAGTCCAGCGTCAGCTTGCCGCCCCAAGGCAGCGCAGCTATAAGCGCGCGCTCCTCAACAGCGATGATAAAGGACCGGCCGCGCCATGGCGACTGAACGCACTTTCTCGATCCTCAAGCCCGATGCGACGCGCCGCAATTTGACAGGCAAGATCAACACCAAGATCGAGGAAGCCGGACTGCGCATCGTGGCGCAAAAGCGGGTGCGCATGACTCGCGATCAGGCCGAGACCTTCTACGCCGTCCACAAGGAGCGGCCGTTTTTCGGAGAATTGGTTCAGCAAATGACCGGCGGCCCCGTCGTGGTTCAGGTGCTCGAAGGCGAGAATGCCATTGCGAAATATCGCGAAGTGATGGGCGCGACCAATCCGGAAAAGGCTGATCCGGGTACGATCCGCAAGGACTACGCGCTCAATATGGGCGAGAACTCCGTGCACGGCTCCGACGCGCTGGAGACGGCAAAGATTGAAATCGCGCAGTGGTTTTCGGGTAACGAGATTGTGGGGTGAACGGCCGCGCTTGTCGGCTCGCGGGGGTGCGAAGCCGCGCGTTTTCCGGTAAGCTCGCGCGGACTCATGAACGCTCCCGTCCAAATTGCGCGCCTGCGCTCGACCTGTCCGCACGATTGTCCCTCGTGCTGCGCGCTTGATGTCGAGGTCCTTGGTCCGGACCGGATCGGACGCGTACACGGGGCGAAAGAGCAGACTTATACGGCGGGCGTGGTTTGCGCGAAGGTCGCGCGCTACGCCGAGCGCGTGCATCATCCGGAGCGGCTGCTGCATCCGCTGAAGCGTGTTGGGCCCAAAGGCTCGGGACATTTCGAGCGCATATCTTGGGACGAGGCGCTCGACACGATCGCGCGTGAGTTCATGCGCGCGGAGGACGAGTTCGGCGCCGAAAGCGTGTGGCCCTATCATTATGCTGGTACGATGGGGCACGTGATGCGGGCGGGCATCGTGCGGCTCACTAACGCGAAGAAATACTCGCGCTTCTTCTCCACCATCTGCGTCAATCTTGCGTGGCCAGGCTTTATCGCCGGCACCGGTAAGATGGCTGGTCCCGATCCGCGCGAGATGGCCAAAGCCGATTGCGTCGTCATCTGGGGCACCAATGCAGCGACGACGCAGGTCAACGTGATGACGCACGCGGCGCGGGCGCGGAAGGAGCGCTGCGCGAAAATCGTTGTTGTCGATGTCTACCGCAACGCCACGATGGAGCAGGCCGATCTCGCGCTCTGTCTCAGGCCCGGCACCGACGGTGCGCTCGCCTGCGCGGTCATGCACGTGCTTTTCCGCGACGGTTTCGCCGACCGCGCGTACCTTGAGCGCTACACCGATGCGCCAGCGGAACTCGAGGCGCATCTTGCGACGCGCTCGCCGGAATGGGCGGCGGCGATCACCGGCTTGCCGGTCGCCGAAATCGAGGAATTCGCGCGGCTTGTTGGTACGAACAAGCGCACGTATTTCCGACTGGGCTATGGCTTCTCGCGCAGCCGCAACGGCGCCGCGAACATGCATGCCGCGACTTGTATCGCTGCGGTAACCGGGGCGTGGCGGTATGAGGGCGGCGGCGCCTTTCATAATAACACCGCAATCTTTCACCTCGACAGGCGGCTGCTCGAAGCCGGTGAACTTCTCGACAGCAACGTCCGCGCCCTCGATCAATCGCGCATCGGTGCGATCCTTTGCGGCGAGCCGGACGCATTGGAGGGTGGCCCTCCGGTGAAGGCGCTGCTCGTGCAAAGCACCAATCCCGCCTCCGTCGCGCCCGATCAGAACAAGGTGCGCCGCGGTTTTGCGCGCGAAGACCTCTTCGTCGCCGTCCACGAGCAGTTCATGACCGAAACGGCGCGCGCCGCCGACATCGTGCTGCCGGCGACCATGTTTTTGGAGCAAGACGATTTCTACAGCGGCGGCGGCCATCAATATATCGGACTGGGACTGAAGCTGATCGAGCCGCCGGGCGAGTGCCGCTCCAATCACGACATGATCAACGGATTGGCCGAGCGCCTTGGTGTCACGCATCGCGGCTTCGCGATGAGCCCGCGCGAGCTTATCGACGCGACCCTACAATCGTCCGGCCAGGGAACGCTTGCGGACGCGGAAACGAAGAACTGGCTCGACCTGCAGCCGGATTTTGCCACGTCGCATTATCTCGATGGGTTCGCCTGGCCGGACAAGAAATTCCGCTTCAAGGCGGACTGGCCGCGCGTGCCGTTCAAGAGCTATACGCCGCGCGGGCCGTATCGTGAGATGCCTGCGTTGCCCGATCATTGGCCGGTCATCGAGGAGGCGAACGAACAGCATCCGTTTCGTCTCGCGACCAGCCCGGCGCGCAATTTCCTGAATTCGAGTTTCACCGAAGGCCCGACCTCGCGGAAGCGAGACGTGCGGCCGGAGGTGATGATTCATCCCGAAGACGCTGCGGAGCAGGGAATCGCCAGCGGCGACATCGTAATGCTCGGCAACACGCGCGGTCGCGTGCGCCTGCACGCGCGTCTATTCGACGGCGTGCAGCGCGGCGTACTGATTTCCGAAGGCATCTTTCCGAACGACACCTTCATCGACGGCCAGGGCATCAATGTGCTGACGGGCGACGATTCGCCCGCCCCGTTCGGTGGTGCCGCAGTTCACGACAACAGGGTGTGGCTCCGCCGGAGCTGACCTGCGTCGTTATCAGGAAGATGCGCGGCAGAGCGCAGCGCGCTTCGCCGCTAATTCACTCCGTCCGCGATTTGCCACTTTTCATGAGCCGCTTCCATTCCATCGGAGCTAGCCAAAAACGTTGCATCGGACGTGATCGCGCGCTGTCTGTGCTCACGCAAAATCGAGTGGCGCGGGGCTAGGCCCGCTCCACTCGACGATGGCTTATGTCACCAGGACATATAGCCGTAGGGCACACCGTTGCAGATCGGCTCCTTGGTGTTGACCCATGTCCCATTCGGCATGCATCTGATGCTCGTGAATGGCGTACCCGTACAAAACACAGAACCTGTCGCGTGGTACGAGCCGTCAGGCGTCGAGTAGCACATTGCGATCGGCTGTGGCGTGTACCAATACGGTCCGGAATAGCGCACATGTTGAGCCCCGGCAGCGGAACTCAGAAGCATCGCGGCTCCGGCGAGTGCAGCCCTCTTGATCATACACTTACTCCATGCCCCCTCAGAAGCGCCGCATCCGGACCGGACTATGCCATCTAGCATTCCGCTAGGGCTAGTGGCATTTCACACTGGCCTTAACGCCGCGCGTCGGCCCCCGCCTCAAGCCACACCCGCAAATAAGCTCTTCTTGATGATCGCGTGCACTCCCCAATTGCCGTCGACAACCTGCGTGATGCCGAAATCGACGGCGATCGACATGAGCGAGATCGCCTCGTCCTCGGTGAGGCCTTGTGTCGCCATGAGGAACGAGCGCGTCTTGCGGAAGGCGTCGCGCATGGCAAGGTCGATCGAGGATTTCTGATAGATGTCGGACTGCGCAGTGCTTCCGAGCTCAGCGAGATAGTTGGCGAAACTGAATCCGTGCAGGACCCAATCTTCCTGCGTCTCCAGCATCGGGAAATTCAGGCCTGCAAGCGCCGTATGTTCCAGCGCCGCCCTCTTGTGGACGATAAGCTGGAAGGTGCCCGTGAGTGAGCATTCGATCGCCGTGCCGCAGAGCTCGGAATCGCCTTGCGAAGCATGTGAATCGCCGATGGAGAGCAACGCGCCGGCAACGGCGACGGGATAGTACATCGTCGCACCCTTGCCGATGCGCCAATTGTCCATGTTGCCGCCGACATAGCTCGGCGGAATCGAATCGACGTAGTCGGCTTCCTTCGGCGCGAGGCCAATGACGCCGAAATGCGGACGGATCGGCACGCGCACGTTTTTCAGGATGTCGAAGTTCTTTGTCACTTTCGAGTGATCGACCGGCACGCCGGGATAGTCGATCGTCTCGTGCACGACGCCGAACGGATCGGTTTGCGGCATCCAGCGGTAATTGTAGACGGCACGCGCCCAGTTTTTCTCGCCGGCTGCATCGAGCTCGTAGATCGTCACCACCTCGCGCGGCTTCGGCTCGGTGAGAAGATCTTTATAATGAAAGCCCCAATTTGCGGCGGCATTACTGCCGAAGGCCTTGCCCGCATATTTCGGATTGGCGCTGGGCCGCGGCTTCACGTCGACGATGCGCACTTCGAGGATGTCGCCAGGCTCGGCCTCGCGCACGAAGACGGGACCGGTGCAGATGTGCACGCCTTGCCCCTCGCCGGCGCCTTTCTTCAATGGGCCGTCGACGGGACCGGCGCCGCGGCGGTTCACGCCCTTCTTGTCTTTCGTCCATAGATAGACGCTCTCGGCGCCGGGATCGCCTTGCACCATGCGCTCGGCGTCGTCGTTGGCGTGGTGCGTCAGCGCTTCGATCGTGATGAAATCGCCGGAATTGATCTCAACCTGCGGCTTCAGGAGCTTGCTGAAATAGCCCCAATGCACGGTGTCGGCGGTCGCCGGCAGATAGTGATAGGCCGGCTTCGCACCGGCGGGGCGCGCCGCCGTGGTCTGCGCCGCGGCCGATGAGATCAACCCGCCGCCGGCGCCAAGAGTTGCCGCCCCACCTGTCGCAACAAAGGCGCTCTTCAGGAACGCGCGCCGCTCGCGCGAGAGATCGTCCATGAGTTGCTGCCGGTGCAGCGTGAAGTGCGGACAGGTCGGATCGTTGCCTTGGCACATGTTGTTGCCCTCTGCGATTGCGTCGCGATGCGAAAAAGCAAGAAGGGTGCCGGGAGGCACCGAGTCCGGCCGCCTGCATCGCCGGCGATCTTACAAGGCCGGTATCATCAGGCAACCAAGCGCCGCGTGTGCCACAAGCGTGACGCGATCAGACGCGAGCGCTTGCGCTTGCCAGCTTCGAGCGCACTCTGTTCCCGTCGACCGAATAGTCGCCGGAGGCGACAATACGCAGCGCCTGCGGATAGAGTTTGTGTTCCTCTTCAAGCACCCGAGCGGCGAGTGTTTCCGCGGTGTCGTCGTTGAGGACCGCAATCGCGGCCTGCGCGATGATCGGCCCCTCATCCATCGCGGGCACAACGAAGTGCACGGTGCAGCCGTGGATTTTCACGCCGTCGGCAAGTGCGCGCTCGTGCGTGTTGAGGCCGCGATAAGCAGGCAGGAGAGCCGGGTGGATGTTGATGATCCGCCCGCTCCAGCGTTCGACGAAGCCTGCAGTGAGCATACGCATGAAGCCGGCGAGGCAGATCAAATCGACGCGGTGGATGTCGAAGAGCGCCTGCAGCGGTCCCTCGAACTCCTCGCGGCCGGCGTAGATTTTATTATCGACGGCGGCGGTCGCAATTCCCGCCTGTTTCGCGTCGGCAAGTCCAGGCGCGTCGGGCCGGTTGGACGCGACAAGCACGATCTCGGCCGGAAAATCCGGCACGCGCGCGGCCTCGATTAAGGAGCGCATGTTCGAGCCGCGCCCGGAAATCAGGATCGCGGTGCGGCGGCGATTCACAACGCGAGACGTCCGCGCATAATCACGCGCGGACCGGCTCCGGCATCGCAGACCTCGCCGAGATGGACCGGCTGCTCGCCCGCTTTCGACAGAACCGTCTTCACCTCGTCTGCCGCGTCACGCGCCGCAACGACAATCATCCCGATGCCGCAATTGAAGGTGCGCAGCATTTCGGACTCGGCGACACCGCCGGCCTTTGCCAGCCAGCAAAAAACCGGCAGAACGGGAATTGCGGACACGGTAAGCGCGATGCCTAGATTCTTCGGCAGCACGCGCGGCAGGTTTTCGGGAAAGCCGCCGCCGGTTATGTGCGCAAGCGCCTTGATATGTGATGTCGTTTTCAACGCGGCGAGGAGCGGCTTCACGTAAATACGCGTCGGGGTAAGCAGCGCTTGCGCCAACGAACGTCCGTTGTCGAACGGCGCGTCGGCAGTCCAGGCAAGTCCCTCGCGCGCAACGATCCGCCGCACAAGCGAAAAGCCGTTGGAATGGACTCCCGATGATGGCAGCCCAAACACGATGTCGCCGGACCTCACATCATCGCGCGGCAATAATCGCCCGCGCTCAGCCGCACCGACGGCAAACCCGGCGAGGTCGTAATCGCCCTCGGCATAAAGCCCCGGCATTTCCGCGGTCTCGCCGCCGATCAGCGCGCAACCGGCTTCGCGACAGCCCGCAGCAATTCCTTCGACCACTTTCGCGCCCGCACCGGCGTCGAGCTTGCCTGTGGCGTAATAATCCAAAAAGAACAGGGGCTCGGCGCCCTGCACGACGAGATCGTTGACGCACATCGCGACGAGATCGATGCCGACGGTGTGATGGATGCCGCTCTCGATGGCGATCTTCACCTTCGTCCCGACGCCGTCATTTGCGGCGACGAGAATTGGATCGGTGAAGCCCGCGGCCCTGAGATCGAACAAGCCGCCGAAGCCGCCGATCTCCGCATCCGCGCCGCGTCGTCGCGTTGAGCGCACATGCGGCTTGATGAGCTCGACCATGCGATTGCCTGCGTCGATATCGACGCCTGCGTCGGCATAGGTGAGCGTCTCGTTGCTGGCGCGCGTCATGGGCTTTCGCGAGGCGCCTTACCGGCTCGCTGGACCGCGCGCAAGCAAGCCGCCCGCGACCAAGCGCCGATTGCTATTCAGAGCTGGACGTTCCAGGAAGCACCGGGTCGGCGCGGTGCCGGTAGGGAAGAAGATGTCGGAACAGACACTGGGCGTCCGGCCGGCCGGCGAACGCCTCCGCGACTGGTTTATGCGGAACGCCCCGGGCGTGCTGATCAGCATTACCGTCGGCATGGCCGCAACCTTCATATCCAACGTCTATGGCGGGCCGACGGTGCTGTTCGCGCTGCTGCTGGGGATGGCCTTCAACTTCATCTCGGCCGAATCGCGCTTCACCCCGGGCGTGACGCTGTCCTCGCGCTCGATCCTGCGTATCGGCGTGGCGCTGCTCGGCGGCCGCATCACCTTCGAGCAGATTGTCGGCCTCGGCTGGCAGACCATGCTCGGCGTCGCCTGCGCGGTGACCCTCACGATTGTGTTCGGGATCCTCTGCGCTCCGCTCGCCGGCGCACAGCGGCGCTTCGGCGTGCTGACGGCGGGGGCGGTCGCCATCTGCGGCGCTTCGGCTGCCGCAGCCATTGCCGCGGTGCTGCCGCGGAGCCTCACGCATGACCGCGACACCGCCTTCACGATCATCGGGGTCACGGCGCTGAGCACGCTCGCTATGGTGCTCTATCCCTTGATCGCGACGCTCTTCCATTTCACCCATGCGCAGACGGGCGTCTTCTTGGGCGGCACGATCCATGACGTCGCCCAGGTCGTCGGGGCCGGCTACTCGGTCTCGCAGGAGAGCGGCGACGTTGCGACGATCATCAAACTTCTGCGCGTCGCGTTGCTCGTGCCGACGGTGCTCATTATCTCGCTGGCATCGCGCCGCATCGATATTCCCGAGGGCGGCAAGCGGCCAGCGCTCATCCCGCTTTTTCTCGTCGCCTTCATCGTCATCGTGCTCTTGAACAGCGTGCACCTAATCCCGCCGGCAGTGGAGACCCTGCTCGGCGACGCGTCGCGCTGGTGCATCGTCGTCGCGATTGCCGCGCTCGGGATAAAGACCTCGCTCGTCGCGCTGGGGCACGTTGGCCCCCGCCCCATCGCGCTCATGGTGGCCGAAACCGTTTTCATCGGCCTCTTTGTCTTGGTCCTCGTCCATGTCGGCTGACGCCTTGGGTGGCGGAGCTAGGTCTTGACTCACGCCCACCTGCATGTGTTTTGAGCACTGAATCAGTACTCATCATGAGCATCTCGTCCTTCGGCAGCCTGCCGAACCTCATCTCACTTTTGCGGCTCGTTCTCGTTCCGGTCGTGATCTCGATGATCGTGAGCAATCGTTGGATTGCGGCGTTCCTGATCTTTGTCGCGGCCGGAATCTCTGACGCGGTTGATGGGTGGCTCGCCAACCGATTCAATCTGCGTACCGAGCTTGGCGCCTATCTCGACCCGCTCGCTGACAAAGTGCTGCTCATTTCGATCTACGTGGCTTTGGCGGTGTCGGACACCGTGCCGGCCACGATCGCGATCCTGGTCGTATTCCGGGACTTGATGATCATCGCGGCCTTTCTGGTCTCGTGGATTCTGGGGAAGCCCGTTAAGGTGCACCCGCTTTTCGTCTCGAAAGCCAACACGACGGCGCAAATCGCTTTCGCCGCTTTGGTGTTGGGTGCCAAGGCTTTCGGGCTGAAACTCGGCCTCTGGTTCGACGCATCGTTATGGCTCGTCGCCGCATTGACCTTGGCTTCCGCCGCTGCCTATCTGTGGCAATGGATCAGGCACATGGGTCTGTAAGAACGGGGCCTGTGACGGCGGGTCCGACGATCCTTGAGACGATCGTTGTTACTCCCAACGCCGAAGCGCGTGCCGAGGAATTCCGTTTCGCTTGGCATCTCGGCTTCTGGACGCTGATCCTCGCCTTCGTGATCCTTTGCATCTGGCTGTTAAGTGG
>JAFAVH010000034.1 GCA_019242655.1 Methylobacteriaceae bacterium | reverse complement strand
AGCACCGCCTCGACCGGCGTACGCGGCGTACCATAGAAATTGCCGTGCACCTCAGCCCATTCGAGGAGATCGCCGCTATCGCGCATTATCTCGAACTGACGTCGTTTGATGAAATTATAGTGGATGCCGTCGGCCTCGCTGTGCCGGCGCTCGCGCGTCGTCACTGAAATCGATAGCGTGAGATCAAGTTCCTTCGCTTGCAGCAGCATGCGGGTCAACGTCGTCTTGCCCGCACCCGAGGGCGAGGACAGGATCAGCATGAGGCCGCGCCGGCCGCCCTGGACCTTCTGAACGACAGGTATCTTCGCGTCAGCGAGGCTCATTCGAGATTCTGCACCTGCTCGCGGAACTGCTCGACTTCGACCTTCAGTTCAAGGCCGATCACCGTCAGCTCCGCATCCGGCGATTTTGCCGAAAGCGTATTCGATTCGCGCGAAAGTTCCTGCGCGAGAAAATCGAGCCTGCGTCCGACGGCCCCGCCTTTAGCGATAAGCTCGCGTGCCGCGGCGATGTGCGTTGCAAGCCGGTCGAGCTCCTCGCGTATGTCGGCTTTGACCGCGAGGAGTACCGCCTCCTGGTGCAGACGATCGGGATCGAGCCCTGGATTGCCGGCGAGCGCCGCGACCTGATCGGCAAGGCGCCTGCCGATCGCCTCGGCGCTGCGGCCTGGGGCGGCATCGGCGCGCCGCCGCAGCGCGTCCATGCGATCGAGGCGCTCTTCCAGGAGCGCACCTAGGACCGCGCCCTCTTGCCGGCGCACGGCAATGAGGCTGTCCAAAGCCGTCGCGAGCCCTTTGCGCAGGTCGGCGTGGAGGACCTCTGTCGCGGCCTCGTCTTCCGTGGCCTCGGCCACTTCGACCACCCCGCGCACGGCCAAAAGGCCATCGAGCGAAGCCGGCTGCAGATTGGGGCTGGCGGGGATCGCGGCGAGCGCCGCAACGAGGGCGTCCAAAGCCGGCCTGTTGATGCGGATGTCGGTGCCAGCGCCGGCGCGCTGCGCCGTGAGGGCGGCGAAGCAAGTGCCACGCGCGAGCCGTTTCGGCACGTCGGCGCGGACCGCCGGCTCCAGGGCGTCAAAGCCCGGCGGCAAGCGCAGGCGCAGGTCGAAGCCCTTGGCATTGACGGTCTTCACCTCCCACGCCCAGGTCCAGGCGCCGGATTGACCGGCCTGGCGGGCGAAACCTGTCATGGAGGCAAGAGCCATGGCACCGCGAAGCGAGAAGCTGCTAGCTGTCCCAAAATGGGTATGCGAGCGGGGCGAAGGGTATCGCCCGCCCGCTAAGACCGCGTCAACGTCGAAAGGGAGTGCGGCAGACTTTACGTATGTCCGCCGCGAAGATCAGAGCCGGTAGCGGATCTGATCGGTCCAGAAGCGCTCAAGACGGCTCAGCGCCTGGTTCATGCGCTTGAACTCGTCGGCGGAGACGCCGCCGATCTGCTCCACAGTTAACACATGCTTGTCGTAGAGCGATGCGACGATCTTGTGCACTTCCCTGCCCTTCTCGGCGAGTGAGATGCGCACCGAGCGGCGGTCGACGCGCGAGCGCGCATGGTGAAGATATCCCATCTCGACGAGTTTCTTTACGTTGTAGGAAACGTTGGAGCCGAGATAGTAACCACGTGTGCGAAGCTCGCCCGCGGTCAGCTCCTTGTCGCCGATATTGTAGAGAAGGAGCGCCTGGACGGAGTTCACGTCGCTGCGGCCGCGGCGGTCGAACTCATCCTTAATGACGTCCAAAAGGCGACGATGCAGACGCTCAACCAGCGTCAGGGATTCGAGATAGACCGGCCGGATTTCGGCATTGCGATCGGTGCGGTGCGGCGCAACTTCGATCTTGGCTACGCTGTTCATTGACAACCCCGTTCGACTGATCCCGCCGGTTCTTCCGGCCCGCTTGTATATCGAACTTTATGGGTCGCGTATGAAAACCAGTTTAAGTAACAGACTGAATCCGGCGTTTACCTGATCTGTGTGGATTTCAGTAAATCTGGAGTGAAATTCTGCTCTTCTTTACGTTGAGAAGACGTGAACGTTCATTTGAAAATTCGAAAACCAAAGATATTTATGGGCGGGAGCTTGATGCTCGTAATGCGTGAAGCAGAGACCCGCTCGCGTTGGTAATCGGGGCGTTGGCTCGCTTTGAACGTGAGCAGAAAATAAAGCACCAGCAAAATGCAATTCAGCCCGATCACGATATGCCCGCCGGCAAAGAAGTCCGGCAATAATACGGCAACCAAAGCCTGCGCGATCGCAGTGAGCAACCACAATACGCCCCCCCACGGCGCCGCAAGCCACATGCCGACGGCTGCCAGCAGATCGAGAACGGCGAAGAACACGACGGCAAGTGTCGTTTGGACTGGAAGCACGTCGAAAATCGACTGCTCCGCGGCCAGGATCACGTGCCACTGCACTAGACCTTGGTAAACCCAGAGCACGGCAACGATGCGCATGAAGAGCACGAGCAACATGCCCCAACGCGTCTCATCGGCATCTTTCGCACGCTCGCCGATGACGATCGCGTCGGACGATCTATCGTTGTCCGGATTGATCACGATACAGTCTCGCGCGCGTTTATGTTCTCAAACGTGAGCTCGCTCGCGCCTAGCGGCGCAAAATAGCTGTCGACCTCTCGCGAATGAACTTTGTCGAGGCTCGTGTGACTCCAGCGCGGTGCGAAATCCTTGTCGATGATCGTCGCACGAATGCCCTCGTAGAAGTCGCTGCCGCGGCAGACACGCGAGACGACGCGGAACTCGGTTTGCATTGCCTCGTCGATGGAGAGCTTCGCGCCGAGCGACATCTGGCGGTAGGCGATCTCAAGGCTGAGCGGTGCCTTCTCCCGCATTGCTTTCGCAGCCTCGGCAGCGAAAGGAGATGATTCAGCATCGAGACGCTCGAGGATCTTCGCCGGACCGGATGCTGAGAAGCAGCGATCAACCAGCGCGCGGTTGGTGACAATCGGCCCCGGCGAGATATCGCTGCGCAAACGCGCGACTGCATCATCTGCGCGTTCACCGCCGCCGAGCGCGTCGGCAAGCTCATCGAACCGCGTTGACAGCACATAAGCCGAAGCGAGGCCAAGATGCGCGGCATCGCCGGCATTGGCGCGGCCGCCGGTGAGCGCAAAATACATTCCCGCCTCGCCGGGCAGACGCGGCAGGAAATATGTCGCACCGACATCCGGAAAGAAGCCGATGCCGACTTCCGGCATGGCGAAGGAAAACTTCTCACCCGCGATCCGATGCGAACCATGCAGCGACACACCGACACCGCCGCCCATGACGATGCCATCGACGAGCGCCACGTACGGTTTCGGATAAAGGCGGATGCGGCGATTGAGTTGGTATTCCCAGCGCCAGAAATCGAGCTGCGCCGCGTGATCGCCGGCCTGACCTTGCTCGTAGAGGAGCCTGATATCGCCGCCGGCGGAAAAAGCCTTGCTCGCAGCGGCAGTGACGACCACGTTCTTTATCGCGGGATCGCGCTCCCATTCATCGAGCGCGCGCGTAAGCTCCCGCACCATGTTCAGCGTGATCGCGTTGAGTGCCTGCGGGCGGCTGAAGAAAACCGTCCCGCTCGCGCCGCGGCGCTCGCAAATGATCTCCGGCTTCGACATTGCGGCGAGGGTTAGACCGTTCCGACGCGGAAGACAATTCCGTCAGCGGCTGCGCCTGCAGGTCGTTGCTGCGAAAAGGATTGCGATGTGGCGCCGGCTGAACATAAGCAAGATTCCAGATGCTGGAATTGAAATGAAAGATGGCTTAGTTCCTGCTGTGGGATCAACGAATTCGTGTCGTCTCCGATGGCTTTCTCTCAGGCAAAACGTGTTCCGCTTCTGCAACGCGATCATGTCCGCGTCGCTGCACTCGTCGCCGCCGCCGGGGAAATCGTTTTCTGGCTTTATGCGTTCTTCTATATCAGCCGGCACGCCAACCCACTCGGCGACGGCCTCGAATGGGCGGCCATGGTGCCGTTGACCCTCGTTGCGCTTTGTCTCGCATTTCCGGCGCTGGTGCTGAGCCCTTTCCGGCGCGCGGCGTGGATTTCCGCCGGGCTCGCAGGCGCAGCAGCAATCGCCGACATCGTCATCTGGACGCAAATCCTCTGAGAGTTCGCGGCAAAGGCGTGAAGCCGAATCCGCGTGTTGGCGCTTGTTCGGCGCCGCTTCGGCGAATAGAATTATTCTATGTCGCAAACCAAACCGTCCGCGAAACTCGCCCCGTTCCCGAGCCGTGCCGAGGCGCCCGCCCCTGAGAAGCTTGCGCTGACGCACCGTCCCCGCCGCAACCGCAAATCCGACTGGGCGCGCCGGCTTGTCCGCGAAAACGTGCTGACGACGGATGATCTGATCTGGCCGATCTTCGTGATCGGCGGCGAGAAGCGAACCGAAGCCGTCACCTCGATGCCCGGTGTCGTGCGCTACTCCGTCGACGAGGCAGTGCGCGCAGCGGAAAAAGCCGCCGGGCTGCACATCCCGGCAATCGCCATCTTCCCTTACACTGATCCCGATCTCCGCGACCCGCACGGCTCCGAGGCGCTGCATGACCAGAACCTCGTCTGCCAGGCGTGCCGGGCCATCAAGGCGGCCGTGCCGGACCTCGGGCTTATCACCGACGTCGCGCTCGACCCTTACACGAGCCATGGCCATGACGGGCTTATGCGTGGTGAGGAAATTTTGAACGACGAGACCGTCGCGGTCCTCGTCAAACAGGCGTTGAACCAGGCCCGCGCCGGTGCCGACGTCATCGCCCCCTCCGACATGATGGACGGACGCGTTGCCGCGATCCGCGCCGGCCTCGATTCCGACGGTTTCCAGCACGTCCAGGTCATGGCTTACGCGGCGAAATATGCTTCGGCCTTCTACGGGCCCTTTCGCGACGCCGTCGGCACCAACAAGACGCTCGTTGGCGACAAGCGCACCTATCAAATGGACCCGGCGAATTCGGACGAGGCGCTGCGCGAGGTCGAGCACGACATTCTCGAAGGCGCCGATATGGTCATGGTCAAGCCGGGCATGCCGTATCTCGATATTGTGCGGCGGGTGAAAGAGACGTTCGGCCAGCCGACCTTCGCCTACCAAGTCTCCGGTGAATACGCGATGATCATGGCCGCCGCCGGTCATGGCTGGCTCGACGGCGACAGGGCGATGATGGAAAGCCTGATCGCGTTCAAGCGCGCCGGCGCTGACGGGGTGCTTACCTATTTCGCAGTACGAGCGGCCGAGGCGCTGCGCGACGCCTGATATCGTCGCGGGCGCGCTCCTTGCTCGCGCCGCACCGGCATCCCACATTTGCGGCAGCGGCCGCAGCCGCCACAGGAGAGCCGACATGTTCGACCCTACTTTGACGAGCCCGACTTATTCCCAGGCCGGCGCCTATGCGTTGCCGCCGGTTTTGCCGCGCGAGGCACTCGCGGGCGTGCGCACCCGGCGCATTCTGGCGCTCTGCATCGACCTGATCATCGTCGGCTTTCTGGCCTTCGCGCTCTGGCTCCTGCTCACCGTCGCAACGTTCGGACTTGCTCTGTTCGTCCTGCCGCCGCTCTTTCCGTTCGTCGCCTTCTTCTACAACGGCTTCAGCGTCTCCGGCCGGCACGGCGGCACGATCGGCATGCGCATGATGGACATCGAGATGCAGCTCGCCGGCGGTGGGCGCGTGCCTTTCATCATCGCCGCAATCCATGCCGTGCTCTTCTATTTCAGCTGGATGTTCCCGCCGTTTCTGCTCGTCTCGCTCTTCACGCATGACAAGCGTTGTCTGCACGACATCTTTTCCGGTGTAATTGTGCTGCGGCGCCCTTACTGAGAGGAGCGCCGCCTTGCGTGGTATCGGCAGGTTGCTAGTCTCTCCTCGCGGGGATGACCTGATTTGACGAAAGAGCCGCGCGACGCGCCGCAATTCTATCTGACCGCGCCCTCGGTCTGTCCGTATCTGCCGGCGCGCGAAGAACGCAAGGTGTTCACGCATCTGATCGGCCGCCGCGCGCCGGGGCTTAACGATGCGCTGACTCAATCCGGTTTCCGCCGCTCGCAGACGATCGCGTACCGCCCGGCCTGCGAATCATGCCGGGCCTGCGTGTCCGTCCGCGTGCTCGTCGACGAGTTTGTCGAAACGCGCAGCCTGCGGCGCATCCGCGAACTCAACAATGATCTTGTCGGCCGCGCCATCGCCAATCAGGCGAGTTCGGATCAATATTCGCTGTTTCGCGGCTATGTCGACGCGCGTCATGGCGATGGCGGCATGGCCGACATGAGCGTCCTCGATTATTCGATGATGGTCGAGGACTCGCACGTGAATACGCGCATCGTGGAATACAGGCG
>JAFAVH010000295.1 GCA_019242655.1 Methylobacteriaceae bacterium | reverse complement strand
ACGTTTGCAATATTCATCGATATAGGCGCGTTCGTAGAGTCGCTTTTCGCGCCCGAAAACGACTGCCGGCGTACTGACCAGTCCGAAGAGAGAATACTCAATCTGATTTCTTGTGCGCACCGCGGGCGCGTAGATTGGCAGCGCTGCACCGATCTGCCGCGAAACAGCGGCTTGGACGTCGCCGGAAACGAAATTGCTGAGAGTGGGCGGCGGCGATGTCTCTTCGACCAAGCCGTAGAGCTGATTCCAATTGCGGATGATGAGTCGCGGAAACATCGCGGCGACCGTCAGATTCCATACTGTCACGACGCAGCAACCCGCAATGAAAGCGGTGACGATACAGAGGGGGATCCGCTCCAAATGACGACGATGCATCAAGTAAGAACGACGCATCGCTAGAACCGAAAGTAAAGAAACGGCTTAAAGGGCGTTGCAATGGATTTTCCGACGCCCGCGATGAACAATAGACTCAGCGCACTCTGCATGGCGATTTGCCAGCGCGGCCCTTCAAACATCGCCCTGAAGTCAGGCTTATGCGCGACAACGCGCTGCATCACGCAAATGAACACGCCAATGCCAGCTACCGTTTTCAAGTCAGCTGCAATCGCGATGGCGCTTGTATTCGCTGATACCAGACTGAACATCAAATCCAGCATTTGCAAAGCCTGTGGAAGCGAGGTCGCCCGGAAGAACACCCAGCCGACCATCACGATTGTGATCGTTATCAAGTTGGCGAACCAGAGTGGAACCCGGTTCATCGCTCTCAGCAGAAACAGCCGGTCCAAGATGAGGAAGATGCCGTTATACGCCCCCCAGATCACAAAATTCCAAGCCGCGCCGTGCCAGATACCCGAAGCGAGAAAGCATATCCAGAGATTGAGATAAGTGCGTGCGGCACCCGTGCGATTGCCGCCGAGCGGAAAATAGAGGTACTCGCGTATCCAACTCGTCAGCGAGATGTGCCAGCGCCGCCAGAAATCCGTCATGCTGGTGGCGATGTAAGGCATGTTGAAATTTTCGAGCAGCCGAAAGCCGAGCATCCGCGCGATACCGATCGCCATGTCGGAATAGCCGGAAAAATCGAAGTAGATTTGCAGGGTGAAGAAGAGCACGCCCCACCACGCGTCACTCGAAGTGAGATTGGCGGGGGATTGTGCGAAGACGAGATCGGCGCCGGTCGCGAATGTGTCGGCGAGCAGCGTCTTCTTGACGAGGCCGAGCATGAACCGCGACAGCCCGATGAAGAAATCATCCACGTGGGATTCAGGGAATTGCTCGAACTGACCGACGATGTCGTGATATTTGATGATCGGTCCGGCGAGGAGCTTTGGGAAAAAGAACACATAAGTGAGATATTGCGAAAAATCGCGGGCAGGCTTCGAGAGGCCGCGATAAATATCGACGAGATAGGTGATCTTCTCAAAGACGACAAACGACACACCGATCGGCAACGCAATTGCCGGCAACGCGACCTGCGGCTTTGCCAGCATCTGCAAAAGCCAGTCGATATTGGTGATCAGAAATATTGTGTATTTGTAATAACAGAGAATTGCGATGTTGAGCACGACGCCGAGCGCCAGCGCAAAAATCCGCGTCCGCTTGTTTTCCGATCTGCTGATGAATAGCCCGATCCGCTGATCCACAAAGCTCGAGGCAAGCACGATCCACACAAAGATCGGCTCGCTCCAGGCATAGAACAAGAAATTGCCGAGGAGCAAGATCCATTTGCGCGCGGTCCGCGTGCGCCCGATCACGAGATAAATGATCAGGAGAAGAGGAAAAAACAGAAAGAGGAAGAGAGGCTCGTAAAACAGCATTCATGCTCGCGGCAATACTACCCAGTCAGCTGCCGACTTCCTCCTGCGCGACGGGGAACATGTAATCCTTCCAGCTCGCCGGACGTTGCTTCAAAAGCCCGGTTTTGAACATATGTCCGGCGAGCTGCATCGTTCCCTGCGGACGCGTCACATAAACGGATTTCGGCGGCTTGACCAGCTCGACGAGTTCGTCCGTCGGGTCTTTCGACATGCGCAGCACGACGTGCGCGTTCGGAATGTTTGCAAGTTCCGTATAGACGAGCGCCGGATTGGCATCGACGAAGCGTTGCGTCGAAAACAGCATGACTCCCTCCATGATGTAAGCCGGCATGTAGATCATGCTCGGCTGACGCGTGATCGCGAGCGTCGACTTTTCCGCCTGAGCCGACGTCGCGAGGGCGAACATCAGGGCAAAAACAAAAAGTCGCATCAGACCGCTCATGTACCTCACAGCTTTCTGTCATTTTCACGAGGCTGCGTCAGGGCTGCCCGCAGCTTGTCATGAATCGAAGTGGGGACGCGAAAAGGGCGGCCGTTTGCAATTGCGGCGACTTTGACCTCTGCAGCGACCAACAAGTCTGCCTCTCGCACGATGCGCTGTCGAAATTCGGCCGACGCTCCGCCGATATGCCATATGGCCGTTTCAACGACCGCGAGATCGTCCATCCGCGCAGGCTTCAGGAAATCGATTCGCATCGCTCGCACGACGAACCCGAAAACCGGACCCGCCTGCCCCGCGTGAATTGCAGCCTGATGAATGCCGAGCGATCGCAGAAGCTCAGTCCGGCCGCGCTCGAGAAACCGCAAATAGGACGCGTGATAGACCGCGCCGGAAAAATCCGTATCCTCGTAATAGATGCGGATCGGATGCTGGTGCCAAGGCACCGCTCACTCCTCTTCCGCAAACAGCCCGAATTGCGTCGTCGGCCGCGACGGCTCGGCGAGGCCGAGATGACGAAACGCGTGAGCGGTCAACACGCGTCCACGCGGCGTGCGCTGCAGAAAGCCCTGCTGGATCAGGAACGGCTCGATGATTTCCTCGATCGCGTCGCGCGGCTCAGACAAAGCCGCCGCGATGGTCTCGATGCCAACGGGTCCGCCGCCGAACGAAATCGCGATCGTCTCGAGATAGCGCCGGTCCATCTGATCGAGACCGATCGCGTCGACATCGAGCATGCGCAAAGCGCGGTCGGCGACGGCGCGGTCGATCGTCGCCGCGCTTTCGACGACAGCAAAATCGCGCACGCGGCGCAAAAGCCGTCCGGCGATGCGTGGCGTGCCGCGCGCGCGCCGGGCAATCTCGTTGGCGCCCTCCTCCGACATCGGCACGCCGAGCACGCGCGCACCGCGTTTGACGATCGTCTCCAGCTCTTCAATCGTGTAGAAATTCAGCCGGATCGGAATGCCGAAGCGATCGCGCAACGGCGTCGTCAATAGTCCCGCGCGTGTCGTTGCGCCGATCAGCGTGAACTTGGCGAGGTCGATTTTGACCGAGCGCGCCGCAGGTCCCTCGCCGATGATCAGATCGAGCTGAAAATCCTCCATTGCCGGATAAAGGATTTCCTCGATCGCCGGATTGAGCCGGTGGATTTCGTCGATGAAGAGAACGTCGCGCTCTTCGAGATTGGTGAGCTGCGCGGCGAGATCGCCGGCCTTGGCGATCACCGGCCCTGATGTCGCGCGGAAATTGACGCCAAGCTCGCGCGCGACGATCTGCGCGAGCGTCGTCTTGCCCAAGCCCGGGGGACCGACGAAGAGCACGTGGTCGAGCGCGTCCTTCCGCGCCTTCGCGGCTTCGACGAACACTTTCAGATTCTTGCGCGCAGCCTCCTGCCCGGTGAAGTCGGCAAGCGTTTGCGGCCGCAGCGACGCATCGGGGTCGTCGGCCCGCTCTTCAGCGGCAACAAGGCGGGGACGGGTCGGCAAGAGCACTGCGACTCAGAAAGTGTTTGGACAGTCTGTCCTATCACGACCGTCGTGCAGGAAACGAACGGAGTGCGCTACTGCGCCAATTCCTTCAAACCCCGCCGGATCAGCGCCGGCGCCTCGGCGCTTTCGCCGAGAGCGCTGACGCTTGCCGCGACGGCGGCCGCCGCCTGCGGCCGGCCATAGCCGAGATTGACGAGCGCCGAGATCGCGTCCTGCACCGGACGCGGCGCCCTCTTGGCCTCGTCTTCGCCCGCGAGCCGCGCCACGACGGGGTCGACAGCGGCAAGGGTCGGCGCCTTATCCTTCAGTTCCGCAACAATGCGTGCCGCGAGCTTCGGGCCGACGCCGGGGGCACGTGCGACGCTGGCTTTGTCCTGCGTGCCGATCGCGGTTGCGAGCTCGCCCGCGGGAAAGATGCCTAGGATCGCCAGCGCCACTTTTGCGCCGACGCCTTGCACGCTCTGCAACAGCCGGAACCAATCGCGCTCGGCGTCGGAGGTGAAGCCGAAAAGCCGGATCGCGTCCTCGCGCACCTGCGTCTCGATGGCGAGCGATGCGGGTTCGCCGCGTGACGGCAAATGCTGCAGCGTACGCGACGAGCAGGTTACGACGTAGCCAACCCCATTCACATCGAGGATGAGGTAGTCGTCGCCGAACGAGTCGATGATGCCAGTGAGTTTCCCGATCATCGCGCGCGATTACGGCACGTCATTCCGCTGCCAACGGCACGGCCGGCGTCTCGCCGCGGAATTTAGCGAGAAGGTCCGCCTCTTCCGCTTTTGCCGGGACGAGATGGCGCGCTTTGACATGGCCGAAGCCGCGAATCTTTTCCGGGATGCTAGCGAGCGCGATCGCATTCGCATGCTTTTCAGGCGTCAGCCGCGTGAGGATCTCTTCGACGATCCCTTCATAATCGGCGATCAGCTTGCGCTCGGTGCGGCGCTCTTCCGTGTAACCAAAAATATCGAAGGGCGTACCGCGCAGGGACTTGAAACGTGCCAACATGCCGAACGCTTTGAACATCCACGGCCCGAATGTCGTCTTCTTCGGTTGGCCCTTGTCGTCCTTGCGGCCGAGAATCGGCGGCGCGAGATGCACTTCCATGCGCATATCGCCTTCGAACGTCGCGGCAAGTTGCTTGGCGAAACTGCCGTCGGTGTAAAGCCGCGCGACCTCATATTCGTCCTTGTAGGCCATGAGCTTGAAGAGATATTTCGCGACGGCTTCGGCGAGCGCATTCTCACCCGGCACATGGGCGCGTTCGATTTCGGCGACGCGGTTCACCAGCGCGCGATAGCGCCCGGCATAGGCGGCGTTCTGATAGTTTGTGAGGAACGCCACGCGACGCGCGACAATCTCGTCCAGCGTCTGCGACAATTGCCGCGACGCAGTCGGCTTGCGCAGCGGCGTGACGAACGCATCCATTGCGGCCGGATCGGCAGCGGCACGCCGCCCCCACACGAAAGCCTGCGTGTTCATCTCGATCGCTTCGCCGTTGAGCTCGATCGCCTTCAAGACGGCGGCTTCCGACAACGGCACCAATCCCTGCTGCCAGGCAAAACCCAGCATGAACATGTTCGCGGCAATGGAATTGCCCATGAGCGTCGTGGCGATGCTCGTCGCATCGATGAACGACACGCCTTCACCCGCGGTCGAACGCAATGCCCGCTTTACCCGCTCTGCCGGCAGCGAAAAGTCGGCGTTGCGCGTAAAATCTCCGGGATAAACTTCCGCCGTGTTGATAACGACGCCGGTCTCGCCCTTGTCGATCGAAGCGAGCACCTTCTTCGTGCCGGCGACGACCAGGTCGCAGCCAAGGACGAGATCGGCTTCGCCTGCCGCGACACGTATCGCGTGAATATCTTCGGGCTTGTTGGCGATCTTCACATGGCAATAGACCGCTCCGCCCTTCTGCGCGAGGCCGGCCATGTCGATGATTCCGACGCCTTTGTTCTCGATATGCGCGGCCATGCCGAGAATCGCGCTGATCGTGACGATGCCGGTGCCGCCGACACCCGTGACGAGAATGCCGTAAGGCGTCTCGCCGATCGCGCGCATTTTCGGCGCAGGCAGATCAGGCCAATTGCCCGCTTCGATCCTTTGCGGCGCGGCTTTCTTCGGCTTGGCGCCATGCACCGTCACGAATGACGGGCAGAAACCGTTCACGCAGGAAAAATCCTTGTTGCAGCTCGATTGATCGATCTGCCGCTTGCGGCCGAATTCGGTGTCGACCGGTTGCACCGAGACGCAATTCGAGGCGATGCCGCAATCGCCGCATCCCTCGCACACGAGATCGTTGATGATGACGCGCTTGTCGGGATCGGGGAACGTGCCGCGTTTGCGCCGCCGGCGTTTTTCGGCAGCGCAGGTCTGGTCGTAGATCAGCACGGTCGTGCCGGGTACGGAAGCAAGCTCGCGCTGCACCTCATCGAGATGTTCGCGATGATGAATGGTCAGTCCTGCCGGCCATTGCACCGATGTATATTTGTCCGGTTCGTCGGTGACGACGGCGACTTTCTTGGCGCCCTCCGCCGCGACCTGCCGCGCGATCATATCGACCGTGAGTCCGCCTTCATGCCGCTGGCCGCCAGTCATCGCGACCGCATCGTTGAACAGAATCTTGTATGTGATGTTCGTGTTGCTGGCGACAGCAAAACGGAGCGCCAGCGTGCCGCTGTGATTATAGGTGCCGTCGCCAAGGTTCTGGAACACATGGCCGCGCGTCGAAAACGGCGCCTCGCCAATCCAGTTGGCGCCCTCCCCGCCCATATGGGTATAACCCTCGGTCGAGCGGTCCATCCATTGCGCCATGAAATGGCAGCCGATCCCGGCATAAGCGCGCATGCCGTCCGGGACGCGCGTTGATGTGTTGTGCGGGCAGCCCGAGCAGAAATACGGGATGCGCATCGCCGCGTCTCTTGTGTCGGCGAGCATCGCTTGCGCCTGTTCGAGCCGGCGTACGCGTTGCTCGAGTTCTTCGTCGCGATGATAATGCAAGACGCGTCTGCCGATCGCGATCGCAATGTCATTTGGATCGAGTGCGGCCTTCACCGGGAAGAGCCAATTTGCGCTCTCGTCCTTCTTGCCGACCACGGTCGGCTGGTTTGCGGTGCCGTACAACTCCTCGCGCACCTGCACTTCGATAAGCGAGCGCTTCTCCTCGACAACAATGATCATGTCGAGGCCGCGCGCAAACTCTAAAAGACCGCGCGGCTCGAGCGGCCACGGACATGCGATCTTGTAAAGCCGCAGCCCGAGATTGTTTGCCTTCACCTCGTCGATGCCGAGATCGTCCCAGGCTTGCCGCACATCGAGATAGGATTTGCCGACGGTGATAATGCCGATCTTGGCGTTCGAGCCGCCTGATGTGATGATGCGGTTGAGTTTGTTGGCGCGTAGGAACGCGAGCATCGCGTCGCGCTTGTGATCCTGCAGGCGTGCTTCCTGTTCGAGAATGCCGTCGCGAATTCGGATGTTGAGGCCGCCAGGCGGCATTGTGTAGTCGTCGGGGATTATGATCTTGACGCGGTCGATGCGACCGTCGATCGATGACGTCGACTCGATCGTGTCCTTCAGACATTTGATGCCGGTCCAAACGCTGGCATACCGCGACAGCGCAAAACCATAGAGGCCGTAATCGAGAATCTCCTGCACGCCCGCGGGCGACAGGATCGGCATCATGACATCGACGAGGTGAAACTCGGATTGATGCGCGGTGGTCGACGATTCCGCGGTATGATCGTCGCCCATCAGCGCGAGCACGCCGCCATTCCTGCTGGTGCCGGCGAGGTTGGCGTGGCGGAACACGTCACCGCAGCGATCGACTCCGGGGCCCTTGCCGTACCAGATCGCAAACACGCCGTCGTATTTGCCTTCGCCGCGGATTTCGGCCTGCTGCGCGCCCCAGATCGCGGTCGCGGCCAAATCCTCGTTGATGCCGGGGACGAATTTGATGTCGTTCGGATCGAACACACTTTTCGCGCGATGCATTTGCTGATCGATGCCGCCGAGCGGCGAGCCGCGATAGCCCGTGATCAGCCCCGCCGTGTTCAGCCCGGCGAGGCGGTCGCGCTCCTTTTGCATGAGCAGGAGACGCACGATCGCCTGTGTGCCCGAGGCGAAGACGCGCTCTTTGGAAAGGTCGAAAACGTCGTTGAGGGAGACAACGTGGTTTGGGGAGATATGGTCGAACGCTTCGGCGACGCGCGTTGCCGCGTCCTCCGCTCCGAGGCCGCGGTCAAAAACTTCGCTCGCCATCGACGTCTCCAGCCCGGCTCAGCGTCCGGTTCCGCGTACACAAATCTAAGTAGATTGGGTGCCGCATTTAAGTCAGCAATGCTGACATTTCGGCGTCCAAGCGTCAATTCGGCCACGCCGTCCGCCGAATTACGGCGGCGGCCTTTGTCCCGCTTGAAACCGGCGCCGAGGTGGAGCACATGATATAGAACTGTTCCAAAAGGCTTGGCCTTTCATGGACCTCGGTCCAATTCAGTCGGCGCGACCCGGTCTTTCCTACGATCAGATCGCAGAGATTCTGGCAGACATCGCTCTGCAAGCCGGGCCGGCGATCATGCGCGTTTACGAGCGCCCTGACCCCGGCGCGCGCTTAAAGCGCGACCGATCTCCCGTCTGTGAGGCCGACGAGCTCGCCGAGCGCGTGATCCTCGACGCGCTTTCGCTCCGCTTGCCGCAATGGCAGGTGGTCGCCGAGGAATCGGCCTCCCGCGGCCTGATCCCCGTGTGCGGCCGCGGCTTTCTCCTGGTCGACCCGCTCGACGGCACCAAGGAATTTTTGGACCGCAACGGCGAATTCACGGTGAATATCGCGCTGATTGTCGACGGAACGCCGCGGGCGGGCGCCGTCTACGCGCCGGCGTTGGGGAAGCTCTGGTTTGGCGGTGCGCATGCATATGCATGCAAGGCCAAGCCCGGCGCGCCCTTGCCGCCTGCGGCAGAGCGGCGCGAGCTGCATGTCCGTCCGGTTCCTTCGTGCGACATGATCGCGCTGACGAGCCGCTCGCACCTTGAGGAGGAGACGAAGGCGCTACTTTCGGCGCTGCCCGTCAGCGAGCAACAGGCCATCGGTTCGTCCCTCAAATTCTGCCTGATCGCAGAAGGACTTGGCGACTTCTATCCGCGCTTCGGCCCGACGATGGAATGGGATGTGGCCGCCGGCGAAGCGGTGCTGCGCGCCGCTGGCGGCAAGGTTCTCTCCCCGGACGGGGGGCCTCTCTGCTACGGCAAGAAGAGCGGCGGCTACCGCAGCGGTCCCTTCATGGCCTGGGGCGGCATCGATTCGGCGCGGGCAGCCGATCTCGTCCGATCATCACTCCCGGCTCCGGCAGCAATTCATTAACCATACGCGGGCAAGCTGAGCTGCGGCTTTGCCCGGCACGCCACGGCCACGCCAACTTCGCTGGCAATTCTGATGCCGGTTTGACCGGAGATATTCTATGCGCCCGATGACCCGACGGGATGCGTTCCTCAGCCTTGTGGCTCTTGCCGCGGCGAGCCCCGCTGTTGCCGCCCGTGGCGAACGCCCCGGTACCTATTCCGACAACGAGATCGTCGACAGCGGCCATCGCTTCTTCGGCTCGATCTCCCGTGGCCTGGCCGAGGCCGTCGAATCCGCGACTCGGAAGTGGGGCCGGCCCAACGCCTACATTCTCGGCCAGGAGGGCGCCGGCGCCTTTGTCGGCGGCGTCCGCTTTGGCGAAGGGGTCATGTACACCCGAAATGCCGGCGACCGCCGCATCTATTGGCAGGGTCCTTCGGTCGGCTTCGATGCCGGCGCGGACGGCGACCGCACCATGATGCTCGTCTACAATCTGCCCGCGGTGGAGGCCATTTTCCGGCGCTTCGGCGGCGTCGACGGCTCAGCCTATCTCGCCGGCGGATTTGGCCTGACTGCACTCCGCGCCGATGAGGTTGTGATCGTGCCGATTCGCTCCGGCGTCGGCGCCCGACTCGGGCTTAACCTCGGCTATCTAAAATTCACGCCGGAATCGACCTGGAACCCGTTCTGAGCCGCGTCCTCCGACGCGCTCAAACATCGCAGGGCACACAGCGGGCGCGCCTTTTGCTTTCACGATTCCGCCGTGGCATTGTCCGCGCGTTTTCGGCGGACGTTCCGGTGCTCTTTGAGGCAGCGCCTTGATTGAACAGGCGATGATATTTGCGCTCGGCTTCTTCGTAGCCGGGCTGTTGGCGCTGCTTTTTCTGCCGGCGGTTCAACGCCGGGCGGCGCGTCTGGCTGCGCGCCGCATGGAGATGCAGCTCCCGCTTTCGATGGAAGAGATCGTCGCCGAGCGCGATCAGCTGCGGGCGGAATTTGCCGTCGAGCGCCGGCGCCTCGAGCAAAGGCTGGAGGCCGAAGGCGAGACGGCGGCCGGCCACATGGCAGACGTCGGACGCCACACGGCGACGATCAACGATCTTAACGGCCAGCTCTCCGATACCCGCGAGGACCTGCGCACCCTCGGCGAGGCGAAGGATGCGCTAAACCGGGAAATGGCAGAGGTCGAAGCAAGGATCTCCCCGACACTCAAGGCGCTCGATGAAGAAACCGCCGCGCATAACATCACCCGCGAAAACCTAAGGAGTAAAACATCGGAAGCGGAGGTGCTGCTGGTCGAGCGCGATCTGGCGCGCACCGAGCGCGACGGGCTCGAAACCAAGCGGGCAACGCTGCAGCGCCGTCTCGACGAAGAAGCGTTACGCGCCGCCGATCTACGCGATCAGATCGAAACCTTGCGTCAACGCGTCGCCGAAGCGGATCGGGCCCGCTTCACCGGCCAACAGACACGAGATGTGGCCGAGCAGCGCCACGCCGAGGCCGAGCGGCAATTGCAAGAACACGAAAATCGAATCCGCGCCCTGCAGAGTGCGGCCGCCGAGCGGCACGCCACACAGGTAGCTGAGATTGCAACGCTGACAGGACAATTGGAGACGGCGCGTCGCGAACATGCGAGCTTGCGCGAAGAGCGCCGTGCCCGTGACAGCGCAGGCGCTCAGAAACTCGAAGCCGAGATTGCCAGGGCGCATCAAGCGGAGGCCGACTGGAAAGGCCGTCACGCGAAGCAAGCTGAGGAAATCGCAGCGCTTGCTGCGGCACTGGAAGACGCGCGGCGGGAGAATGCCGCCGCAAGCGGCGGGATCGCCCCGGTCGATCCCACCAAAGCCGGGCTCCCCGATGTGCGCGGTCAGCGCGAAGAAACAGCGCTTCTACGCCAAGCCATCGCCGATCTCGGCTCGGAAGTTGTGCGGATTGCCGGTTCGTTGAAGGAACCCGGCAAACCGGAAGATGGCGATTCGGTCCAAAGTGATGTGATCGACGTTCGGCAACGTAGCCGCGCCCGCGCACAATCTTAATCGGTACGCACCGCGGCCGGAATTCAGTTCGTTGCGAAGTCGTCGGTGAGAATCGGACCGAACAATACCCAGCGTGTGCCGTCGAACTTCATCATCTGGAACTGCTTGTTGATGCGGTAATCGCCGGGCGACGTGGAGGTCGACATGCCGGGCAGCGCGAGATCTGCGGCAAAATCCCTGATATTCGTCGCCTGCTTCATGATGTTGGCACGGGTGAGATCGTCGCCACATTGCTTGAGTATGTGCACCAGCAACGCCGCGGTCGAATAGCCGTAGCTTGCGATGCCTGAATTGGCGTCCTCAGCCGGCGCATATTTCGCCATGAATGCCTTGTAGCGCTTCATGCCTTCGTCGTTCGCCCATTGCGGGTCGAGCGGGTCCTTTCCGTAGTTGACGGAAATGATGTCCTTGGCGTTCTCCAGTCCCGCCGGGACGAGCGTCTGACTGACCGGTGAGGCGTTGATGTCCAATACCTGCACCGGCTTCCAGCCCATTTCGGCTGCCTTCTTGATCGCCTGCGCGCCGAACTTTGGCGTCGTCATGTTATAGAAGAGATCGGCGCCGGACGACTTCAGTTTCACCATCTGCGAATCGAGCGTCGGGTCAGACAATTCGTAGGGCGCTTCCGCGACGATCATGCTCGCGGCCTTGGCGCCGAGCCCGTCCTTCAGGCCCTTTACATAATCTTTGCCGAGATCGTCGTTCTGGTAGAGGATGGCGATCTTGGCATTCGGGTGATTGGCGAGAATGTATTTCGCGTAGATGTGAGCTTCCGCCTGGTAATTCGGATTATATGCAATCGTCCACGGGAAGTTCTTCGGATCGGTGAAGCGCGTCGCGCCGGTCGAGGCGAGCAGCTGCGGCACCTTCTTGTCATTGAGATATTTCTGCACGGCGGCATTCGGCGGCGTGCCTATGATCTGGAACGTGGTGAGCACTTCGTCGCTTTCGACGAGACGGCGAACCTGCTCAACCGTCTTCGGCGGATTATAGGCGTCATCATACTGGATAAGATTGATCTTGCGGCCATTCACGCCGCCTTGCTCGTTGATCATGCGGATATAGGCAGCCTGTACCTTGCCGATACTGCCATAGGCCGAAGCAGGACCACTCAAAGGAATCGTCTGGCCGATCTTGATTTCGGTGTCGGTGGCGCCGGTGTCGTACTTCTTCTGTGCGAGCGCTGGATTAGCGAGCGCCGCGCCGAGCGCAAGCGCAAATATAGCCGGTCTGAACTGGCTCATCGTCTTCCTCCCCTGATTGGGCGCGATTTATGCGGAGCTTCACGCCATTCTGGCAAACGTAGGCAAAAACGACGTCAGAGGAAATGGCTTTCGTTCGCGCCGAGCAGACACCCACACCGCCATTCCGCCCGGCTCAGACGCCGAGCGCGGCCTTCATCTGCTTCAGCGATTCCTGATGCGGCGTGTACATTCGCCCGCCGATCATGCCGCCATCGACGACGATGTCGATGCCGTTTACGAATGTCGCGCGATCTGAGGCGAGCCATACGACACACTGTGCGATGTCGTTGGGAATCCCCGCCCGCGGAATGGGTTGCGCCTTCGCAAACCCCGCCTTCATCGTCACAGCCTGCGCATCGGCGGCACGTGCCTCGAGGCCGAGCGCCTTTGCCAGGATTCCTGTCGCGATTGCGCCGGGCGAAATGGAATTCGCTCTGACATTGTGCTCGCCGAGTTCCATTGCCGCACAGCGCGTCAGATGCAAAACGGCGGCTTTCGCCGCGCCATAGATCATCGACGAGGAATAGCCGGCGAGATGAGCGGCAACCGAAGCATTATTGATGATGGAGCCCGACTTCTGCGCCATCATTGCCGGCGCGGCGTGCTTCATCCCGAGCATGACGGAGCGCACGAGCAGGGCCATCGCATCGTCAAAGCCTGCGACCGGGATCGACGTGATTGATCCGGTCGGCGCGGGGCCGCCGGCATTATTGAAGAGGCAATCTATGCGGCCAAAGCGCGTCATCGCCGTCTCGATCACGCGGATCCAGTCGGCTTCGAGCGTCGCGTCCGCGCGCACGAAAATCGCGTCTGCGCCGAGCCGGCGGGCGATGTCTTCACCTTCGTCGCGTCGCCGTCCCGTGAAAACGACGCGCGCGCCCTCCTCGATCAGTGCCTCGACCGTGCGTGTGCCGATGCCGCTGGTAGCGCCAGTGACGATTGCAACCTTGCCATCCACCATGCCCATTCTCATCCTCCCTGCTACCCGCAGGGTCGGCGGCGGAGGGTGGAGGTGTCAAATCTGGTGAATTGTGCGGCAATCGACACTAACGCCGGATCAACACGACGCCGCCGATCAGCAGCGCGATACCGAGGAGCTTCGACAGGTCGATCGGGCGTTGCGCAAGTCCTACCACGCCGAAATGGTCGAATGCGACCGACGCGATCATCTGCCCGGCAATCAGGAATGCGATGAACGCGGCAGCCCCAAGCTGCGGCACGAGCACGATGCCAAGCGCGATGAAGATCGCCCCGAACAGACCGCCGCTCCATGCCCACCAGGGGATCCGCGCCGCAACCGACAGGGACGGAACGGGGTCACGCAAGGCGAGCGCCAGAAGCGCCATGCACAAAACACCCAATGCGTAACTGACGAAGCCAGACCACGCCGCGGAGTTCAGCGCTCCGCGCAGATTAGCGTTGAGAACTTGCTGAAGCGCGACGCTGCCGCCAGCCACCATGGCAAGAAGTGCGGGCAGGAGAAAGTTTGGCATCGATCCTCGGCGGCTATAGATGGAGGCGAAACGCGGCATAGCAGAAAGAGTAATCCATGCAGAGCACGGTGGACACCCCGGATTGGTCGGCGATCCCTGCACCGACGGACGATGGTGCCACCCGTCACCTCGCTGGGACGCGGATCGCATCGGTGCGTCTGCCCGCAACAAACGGCGAGAAGATAGACCTGTCGGCGCTATCTGGCCGGACGATCGTCTATGCCTATCCGCGCACCGGGCAGCCGGGCGCGGACAATCCGGAGGGATGGGACATGATTCCCGGCGCGCGTGGCTGCACGCCGCAATCCTGTTCCTTCCGCGATCACTTCGCCGAGCTGAAGCGCCTTGGCGTCCACCATCTCTTCGGTCTGTCGACACAGAGCCCCGGGTACCAGCGCGAAGCGGCCGAGCGGCTGCATCTTCCCTTCGCAATTCTATCGGACGAGCATTTGCAGCTGACGCGGGCAATGAGCCTGCCGACCTTCGAGACAAGCGGCATGACGCTCTTGAAGCGCTTCACGCTCGTCATCGATGACGGCACGGTCAGCCACGTTTTCTATCCCGTGTTCCCGCCGGATCGCAGCGCCAGCGACGTGATTGAGTGGTTGCGGTAATTGTCGAACTAATGCGCTTCAAGCGGCCCTTGCTGCGGTTTCGGCCGACGCATGATCGGGATCAGGACGAGCATCAGCACGAAGGTGAGCGTGATGATGAGAAACACATCCGACATTGCCATGACCAACGATTCGCGCCGTGCGATTGCGGCGAGCTGCGCAGTCGCAGCCAATTCGGCATCCGAGCCGCGACTGGCAAAGATTTGCATGAGAGCATTCAGCGTTTCTTCCGCTTGCGTGCGGCCCCAAGCGACGACCTCATGCGTGCGCGCGAGATGCAGGTCCATACGCTTGTTGAGCACGGTGTTTATCAACGCTAACCCCACGGCGCCGCCGAGATTGCGCGTAAGATTGAACAAACCGGAGGCGTTCTTCATGCGCTCCGGCGCCATCGTGCCCAGCGTCAGATTGTTGATCGGGATGAAGCACATGACGAGCGAGCAGCCGCGCAGGACTTGCGGAATGAGCAGCTCGTAGAAGTCCCAATCGTTGGTGATGTAGGAGGCTTGCCATGTGCCGAGGGCAAAACCGCCGAAGCCGAAGGCGATAAGAATGCGCGGATCCATCTTGGTGATGAGCCGGCCGGCGATCGGCGCGGTGATGAATTGGCACATGCCGGTGATGAACAAGGTTTCGCCGATCATCAACGCGGAATAACCGCGAACGCGCGCAAGATAGACCGGATACATATAGGTTAGTCCGTAGAGGCCAATGCCGAGCACGAACGACAAAAGACATCCGGTCCAGAAGTTGCGATTGCTAAATGTGGTGAGGTCGACGATCGGGTTTTTGGCGGTGAAGGCGCGCCAAAAGAAGACCAACGCGCCCGCAGCGGAGGCAATGGTACCGTAGACGATAAGGTCCTCGTCGAACCAGTTCTTGGTCGGGCCTTCTTCGAGCACGTATTCGAGCGCGCCGAGAAAGAGCGCCATCGAAAGAAGGCCGGTCCAGTCGAAATTTTCGAGGAGTGACAGATCGGGTTCGTCGAAATCGATGAGGAACCAAGTGAGCGCCGTCACGATGATGCCCGGCACGATGTTGATCAGGAACAACCAGTGCCACGAAAAAAGATCAGTGAGATAGCCGCCGACCGTCGGGCCGATCGTCGGCGCCAACGTTGCGACAAGACCAATGATCGGCGCTATGATTGGCTGCTTCTCGCGCGGAAAGATCATGTAAGCCGTCGCAAAGACGGTCGGAATCATGCCGCCGCCGATGAAGCCCTGTAGCGCGCGCCAGATGATCATCTCGTTGATTGATGACGCCGTCGCGCACATAAAGCTCATCAGCGTGAATCCAGCCGCCGAGATCGCGAACATGTAGCGCGTTGAAAACGCGCGGGAGAGAAAGCCGGAGAGCGGAATCATGATGACTTCCGCGATGAGATAGCTCGTCTGCACCCAGGTGATTTCGTCCGCGCTCGCCGATAAGCCGGCTTGAATTTCCGACAGCGAAGCCGACACGACCTGTATGTCGAGAATGGACATGAACATGCCGAACACCATCGCCATGAACGCAATGATCTTGCGCGCATCGAAACTGCGCGCAGGCATTTGCACAGCCGGGACTGGAAGGTTTCGCGCGTTCAGGGTGGGAACAGCCGTCGCCATGACGCCCGCCTACTTGTCGTCGCGGGTGTGAACCTCGACGACGACGGAAAGGCCCGGCCGCAGCAGCCCTGCACGCGCAATTTCGGGCGGCACTTTGATGCGCACCGGCACGCGCTGCACGATCTTGGTGAAATTGCCGGTCGCGTTTTCCGGCGGCAGCAGCGAGAACTGCGAGCCCGAAGCGGGCGCGAAGCTCTCCACTCGGCCCTCGATCGGCTTGTCTGAATAAGCATCGACAGAGATCGAGACACGCTGCCCGGGCTTCAGCGCCCCAAGCTGCGTTTCCTTGAAGTTTGCTTCGACATAGGCGCTGTCGAGCGGTACCAGCGCCAGCAAGCGCGTACCGGTTTGCACGTATTGGCCGGGCTGTACGGCCTTGTTGCCGACGACGCCGTCAAACGCGGCGCGTACCTCCGTGAACGAAAGATCGCGTGCGGCCCGATCAAGCGCGGTCTGCAATTCGGCGCGCGTGCTTTCGGCCTCTGCTTTCTGCGCCTGCAGAACGGCGAGCGTGGCGGTGGCGCCACTGATCGCTGCGCGTGCGCTTGCGACGGCGGCGGCGGCGCGGTCGCGGTCGGCGCGCGCCTGCTCGACGCGTTGCGGCGTCGCGTTGAAGGTGCGCAAAAGATTGTTTGCGCGCTCAAACTCGGCCACGGCGCGGATGGAGTCGGCGTTCGCCGAGGCGAGCTGAGCCTGCGCCTGCTCGATCATCGGCCCTTGCGCGGCGACTTGCGCGGCGATGCGCTCGATCGTGGACGTCTGCGTCTCGACCTTGCGCCGCGCCGCATCGACCGCAAGCTTGTAGTCGCCGTTGTCGATGCTGACGAGAAGATCGTCGGCCTTCACCGGCTGGTTGTCGATGACGGAGACGGAGGTAATGTAGCCTGAAACTTTAGCGGCGATCACCGCCATGTCCGCCTTCACATAGGCGTCGTCGGTGGAGACCAAAAAGCGCGTGCGGGTGTACCAGTCGTAGCCCTTGTAACCCGCTCCGCCAGCGATCGCGAGCAGAACGAGAAGCAGGATGAGGCGCTTGCGCCCACCGCCCGTTTTCGGCGGCAACACCTCGCCGGTCTTTGGCACCTCGCCATCGGCTCGCGGCACCGGCGGTATTGCCAGCGGCCGGGAAGTCTCGGCGGTAAGCCGCTCGATCTCCTCCTTCGTCAGCTGCTCTGTCATGGACGCCCATCTGTGACCGAACCGTTCGGTCAGGATTGACATACGTCAAATCGCAGCGTAAATCAAGAGCGACCGAACCGTTCGGTCAGCTGGGATTGCCCTTTGTCCGAGACCATTGACCTAACAGATCGCACTGCCGAGACCGATCGCGCGGCTTCGGTGCGTCTGAACGACGAGAAGATGCGCCAGATTCTCGAAGGCGCACGCCGCGTGTTTCTTGCGGACGGCTTCGACGGCGCCTCGATGAACGACGTCGCCCGGGTCGCCGGCGTCTCGAAAGGAACGCTCTACGTCTACTTTCAATCCAAACAGGCGCTGTTCGAAGCGCTCATTCGCGAGGAACACCGGCGCACCGCGGAGCGCCTCTCGATGTTCGACGAAGCCGAGCCAGACGTTGCTCTTGTCCTCACGCGCTTCGGCAATGCGTTGATGAACTTCATGCTCCTGCCGGAGCATATCGCGCTTGTGCGGACGGTGAGTGCTGCCGCAGCAAAATTTCCAGCGATCGGTCGCGCGTTTTTTGACGCCGGACCGCAATACGGCGCGGATCGGTTGGCAGCTTACTTTTCGCAGCAGGTCGAGGCCGGCGCTCTCTTCATCGATGACGTGAATCTAGCTGCCTGGCAGTTCTTGGAGGCGCTGCAAGGTGGACATTTGAAGCGTATGCTCTTCTGCGTTTGCGAGCCGCCTCAGCAGGACGCCGTCGAAAAGGCTGTCGCACGCGCGGTCGAGATGTTTATGGCGGTTTACCGGCCGAAATAAATCCGCTTACCCGAAACTCTGGAGGAACATGAAAGAGCTTCGGACACAGTGCGCGATTGCAGGCGGGGGACCGGCCGGCATGATGCTTGGCTATATCCTGGCGCGTGCCGGCGTTTCCGTGATTGTTTGCGAAAAGCACGCCGACTTTCTTCGCGATTTTCGCGGCGACACCGTGCATCCCTCAACGCTCGAGATCATGCATGAGCTTGGGCTCGCAGATCGCTTGCTCGCACTCTCGCACCAGAAGATCGAGCGGCTCTCCGGCGCAGTGGGCGACCAGACGTTTCCGTTCGCGGATTTCACGCACCTCCCGGTGCACCACCCTTATATCGCGCTGATGCCGCAATGGGATTTCCTCAATTTTCTGGCATCTGAGGCACAAGCCTTCACGAACTTCACGCTATTACTACGCACAGAGGTTAGCGGCACTATCGAGGACAGCGCGAAGGTTACAGGCCTCCGCGCTCATTCGCCCGAAGGCGATGTCGAGATCCGGGCCGATCTGATCATTGCCGCGGACGGCCGCCATTCAACCGTGCGCGCGGCCGGCGGTTTTGTTGCTCAGGATATCGGCGCGCCGATGGACGTGCTGTGGTTTCGCATATCGCGCAAGCCGAGCGATCCAGAACAAAGCGGCGGCCGCTTTGATGCCGGCAGCATTTTCGTACAAATCAACCGCGGCGATTATTGGCAATGCGCATACGTCATTCCGAAAGGCTCGGTAGACGAGGTGCATCGTCGCGGCCTCGAGGCTTTTCGGGCCGACATTGTGCGGCAGGCGCCGTTCTTTGCGGATCGCACGAACGAGATCGCCTCGTTCGATGACGTGAAACTGCTGACGGTCGGCGTCGATCGCCTCACGCGCTGGTACAAGCCTGGTTTGCTCTGCATTGGTGACGCCGCGCATACGATGTCGCCGATAGGCGGCGTCGGCATCAATCTTGCCATCCAGGATGCGGTCGCGGCCGGCAATATGCTTGCCGAGCCGCTTCGCAAGAGCGCGGTGACGGAGGCAAATCTTGCCGCGGTTCAGGCGCGGCGCGAGTTGCCGGTGCGCATCGTGCAAGGCATTCAAGTCTTGATACAGAACCGCGTCATCAGTGTGATGCTGGCAAAGCGCGGCGCAGTGAAGGCGCCCGCATTTCTGCGCCTACTGACGATCATCCCTCTCTTGCAGCAAATTCCCGCGCGCGTGCTCGGACTCGGGATCCGGCGCGAGCATGTCGGCCCGGCGATTTTACGTAGCTGACTTTACTCGCGCGCGAATATCCGCATCGGCATGCCGTTCTTCGGCCGCAGCGTCACGCGTTGGACGGGTACGATCTCATGCGTCTCGACATGCTCGAACCGGAACGCCTGCATAAGATGAGCAAGAACAATCTGCGCTTCCTGCAAAGCGAAACTTGCGCCGACGCAAACACGCGGTCCCGCACCGAAGGGGATGTAGGCAAAGCGGTCGATCTTCTCCCGCGCCTCGCCGAGAAAACGCTCCGGCATGAACAGATCGGGGTCGCGCCACAACAAGCGATGGCGATGCACCACAAAAGGTGACACGACCACCCGCATCCCCTTCTTTATGCGGCGGCCCGCAAGCATGTCGGGCTCGATCGCTTCGCGCGTCAACGTCGCGGCCGGCGGATAAAGCCGCATTGCTTCCTCGATCACCGCGCGCGTCTCGATGAGGCGTTCGGCAAGCGTTTCCGCACCGCCTGCCCCAAGTTCGCGATCCGCTTCGCTTTCGAGACGCGCCCGCCATTCCGGCGATTGCGATAGAAGATACAAACTCCATGTGAGCGCGTTTGCAGTGGTCTCGTGCCCGGCGCCGATAAAGGTGATGATGTTGGCGCGCAGCTCCTCTTCATCGAGCCCCTCGCCAGTCTCGGGGTCCGTTGCCTCCAGAAGCAACGTCAAAAGATCGTGCGGAGCTTTGTAGTCTGGATCGGCGAGACTCTGCCGCCGCTTCTCGATGATCGCATCGACCGAGTCGCGGAAAAAGCGCAGCGTCGGCCGCGACTTGATGCGTCCGATGCGCGGGATGAAGTCCGGAAAACCGAGAAGGTCGAGAGGATCGATACGCCCCGCCGTATCGAAGTACCGGCTGACCGCCTCGCGGAAGTGCTCCGGCCCCTGCCCCAAACCGTCGGTGAAAATTGTGCGCTCGAGAATTTCGAGAGTGACGCGCGCCATGTCGGCGGAAACATCGACGGTCTGCCCGGGTCTGCGACGCTGCAGACGCTCCACGGCGACGCGAGCCGCCTCCGCCATGGGCGGCGCAAAAGACAGCACGTTGCGCGGCGTAAACATCGGCGCAACAGTGCGGCGTTGCGCGCGCCATTGTTTTCCGTCGGCCGTCAGTAAGCCGTTGCCCAATCCCGGCGAGAGCACACGCCGCTGCAGGTCGTCCTTGCGGTAATTCGCAACATTGTCAAGAAGCACGCGGCGGATCGCCGCCGGCTCGCTGACGACGGCCATTTCGCCGAGAACCCGGCGCCCGACCAGGATGGGCTTCTCGAAATGCGCGCGAGTCCAGGTCTCAACCGGGTTTTGCCGCAGCGCCATGATGAGCCCGATGGGACCGAGCGGCATCTCCCGCGGTTTCGGCGCCGGCGCGCGGAACGCCTGCCCGCGATTGTCGGCAAAGCTCAATGACATGGTGACCCGTTTCCTGCAGCGAGGCGCGCCGCGACCGCTTTGCAATATGCTCGTTCGCGCAATATGGCCTGTCCGCCGGAAAGGCAAAAGGCGGGTGGCTTGCCGCGCCCCGCCGCCACGCCTATAGAGGCCCGGCCGCGTGCTGCTCCCTTCGTCTAGCGGTCTAGGACGTCGCCCTCTCACGGCGAAAACAGGGGTTCGAGTCCCCTAGGGAGCGCCAGGCAAATCAAAAGCTTAGCGGACAAGTGGGTCTGGGTCCGCAGCTTGTACCTAACTCGTGTCTAATATGCGTGCGCGAACTTCTACGAATTTCTGCGTACGTTTGTGATCATCACAAAGCTGACCCAAGGTTTTTGCGCTTTATGCCAGCCGATTTTCGCAACTTACAGTTTTAGACGTCTGCTCTTTCGCGCGAACGACCGCGCCCTCTCCTACGTTTCGCAAATCGATAAGTCGGGTGGACAATGGCGGCGCTAAACGAAGACTGGAAAATGCCGGCTGCTTTGCAGCCGAACCCGAATACTTATGCATATGACCTCGACCGAGCGCTCTCGTCGGTCGTTGGTCTGAGCAGCCGAGTGCCGGCTGATGCCTTCACAGCCGAGATCCTTGGCACCGAGCGCGCCGGCTATGGGGCACTGATCCGCGAGGATGGCCTGGTCCTGACCATCGGCTACCTCGTCACTGAAGCCGAGGACGTCTGGCTGACCACCAATGCGGGCCGAGCCGTGCCAGCCCATGTGCTGGCTTACGACCAGGTGTCAGGCTTCGGTCTTATTCAGGCGCTTGGTCGGCTCAACATCCCGGTGCTGCCCATCGGTGATCCAAGTCGCGCGATGGTCGGCGAAGACGTGGTTCTTGCGGGTATGGGCGGACGGACGCGCTCAGTAGCAGCGCAGATCGTCGCTCGGCAAGAATTTGCCGGCTATTGGGAGTATCTTTTGGATGAAGCGATCTTCACGTCACCAGCCCATCCGCTCTGGGGCGGCGCGGCGCTGATCGGCTCGGGCGGCGAGTTGCTTGGCATCGGCTCTCTCCAACTCCATCAGGCCACGGCGGGCGGTGAGACCCAACCGCTCAACATGATCGTTCCCGTTGATCTGCTCACCCCCATCCTTGACGACATGACGCGGCTTGGGCGCCCGAATCGGGCGGCGCGGCCTTGGCTTGGACTATATGCAAGCGAGAGCGGGAACAAAGTCGTTGTGATCGGTTTGGCCACAGACGGACCGGCCAGCCAGGGCGGTGTTGAAGCGGGCGACACGGTTCTCGCCGTGAGTGGCCGCGCAGTTGGATCCCTCGCAAGCTTCTTTCGCCGCGTCTGGGCATTGGGCGAGGCAGGAGTTGACGTTCCCCTCACAATCCACCGCGGCGGTCGCACATTCGAGTTGTGCGTCACTTCCGTGGATCGCAATCAGCTCCTGAAAGTGCCACGCCTGCACTGATGCGATACGGCGCGCTTTCGCGTGAAGGTTCCTGCATGCGTAAGCGGCGTCCTGATTAGTGATCGCGAACTGCCGATGATCAAGATGCCGGGCGCGGCTGTTGCGAGTAATGGATTTGACGTTGTGCAGGTTTGATATTCACACTGAGTGCGTTTGTCTCAATATACACTCACCAGCTTGCAGCGAAGCTAGCGAAGCATTATTCGCTAAATACATTCCGTCATATGCGAGGCAAACTCTCTCACCCCGGCCCCGCCAATTGGGCTTTGTCCGGTCTACGCGGCCAGCGGCGAAGCTGCAGCCTGGAGTACTCAGCGCATTCGGCCCCCGAGCAACATCAGTGATGGTATCGTGTCGGACTTAAAAAGGGCAATTCTCTACGGTCGAATCAATAGGCCAGAGACGCCGACGTGTGTTGAACCCAGCGCTATGCAAACGTGCGCCGGGCAGGCGGCGTCAGCACAAGGGGCGCAACAGGCGCTGCATCCCATGCGGCCGTGACGCGCTCGGCCGGCACATCGTGGTAAAGCGTGGTGCGTTGGCGCGGCAGGCGGTCAATAGAGGAGATGATCGCTGCCATTGCGGCCGGTGCCATTTCTTCGCCGTGTTCAGCGCCGGCGGCGCGGGTGATACTCTCGTTCATCAGCGTGCCGCCGAGATCATTGGCGCCGGCGCGTAGGCAGGCCTTGGCTCCGTCAACACCCATCTTCACCCAGGACGTCTGGATATTCGTCATGTACGGGTGCAAAACAAGACGCGCGACAGCGTGCATCAAGACCGCTTCGCGAAACGTCGGTCCCCGCCGTGAACGTCCCTTCAGGTAGATCGGCGTCTCCATCGGGACGAACGGCAAAGGCACGAATTCAGTGAAGCCGCCGGTCTGCGCCTGCAGTTCGCGCACCCGCAGCAGGTGTCGCGCCCAATGTCGCGGCGCATCAACGTGGCCGAACATGATCGTTGCAGTGCTACGCAGTCCTGCGGCGTGCGCCGCACGCATAACGTCGAGCCATTCCGCGGTGTTTATCTTGTCCGGACAGATGATCCGCCGCACCTCGTCGTCGAGCACTTCCGCAGCAGTGCCCGGTAGTGAACTGAGACCGGCATCGCGCAAAGCCTTGAGAAAGTCGCTCACGCTCATGCGCAATGTGCGCGCGCCCTGCGTAACTTCCAGGGGTGAAAAGGCATGCACATGCATGTCAGGCGTCACTCGCTTAATGGCTTTGCAAATCGCAAGATAGGTTGCGCCTGTATAGGCCGGATGAATGCCGCCCTGCATGCAGAGTTCGGTGGCGCCGCGATTCCATGCCTCGCGCGCTCGACGTTCAATCTCGCCGAGGTCCAGATCGTAGGGAACACCACGCAGATTGTCGCTGAGCTTGCCTTTTGAGAAGGCGCAGAACTGGCAGCGATAGCCGCAGATGTTGGTGTAGTTGATATTGCGCGTTACGACGTAACGGACAATGTCCCCCGACAAGGCCGCACGCAGACGGTCAGCGGCCGCAAAAATCGCGTCTGCCTCGTCGCCTCGCGCGGCGAAAAGCCGGACAATGTCCGTTTCGGCCAGCCCCTTACCGTCCATCGCGCGATCGAGAAGCGTGCATACATCGGTGGCCATTGGAATTCTAACCGCGGACGTGCGCATCGGCATATACGCCGTCGTTCCGGCGACCCAAGCGTCAGTGCGCGCAAATCCGTCGGCATCCATTGCGCGCAGAACTGGTGTCTGTAGCTTCGCATCGAGCCAGATCGCTCCCTCGCGTGCGAATGCCGGATAGATCGCAAGCCGTTCCGTTAAGGTTTTTGCCGCCCTTGCCGTTTCAGCCGCAAGCGCATCGAGGGCGGGCCAGGGCGCCTCCGGGTTGACGTGATCGGGCGTTACTGGCGAGACGCCGCCCCAATCATTGATTCCTGCCGCGATGAGGCCGCGCAACGCGCCCGGACTAAGATTGGGAGGCGCCTGCACGTTCATCGACGGTCCCATAACGAGTCGCGCGATGGCTATGGTCCACAAATGATCATCGACGTCGGGTTCAGGTGCGGCGGCCATGCGCGTCGCCGGCTTAGCGCGGAAATTCTGAATGATTACTTCCTGCAAATGCCCGTGCTCGCGATGCAACGCGCGTAACGCGAGCAGCGCTTCGATGCGCTCGCGCCGCGTCTCGCCGATGCCGATCAGAATGCCGGATGTAAATGGAATGCGCGCCTCGCCCGCTGCGGCGATGGTCGCCAGACGCACCGCCGGTATCTTGTCCGGGCTGCCATGATGCGGGCCGCCGGGGGCGCATAACCGATGGGCCCCCGATTCCAGCATGATCCCCTGCGAAACGGACACGCCGCGCAACAGTGCAAGATCTGCAGGGCTCAATACGCCAGGATTAAGATGCGGTAGAAGTCCCGTCTCTTCGAGAACAAGGGACGCCATCTCGCGCAGATACGACACGGTATCGGCATGTCCAAGCGCATCGAGGTGCGCGCGCGCGGTGCGATAGCGCAGTTCAGGTTTGTCGCCAAGCGTGAACAGTGCTTCGCGACACCCCATTTGCGCGCCGCGCTTTGCGATCGCTAGCACCTGATCTGGGCTGAGGTACGCGGCCTCGCCGCGCGGCGGATGCGCGAAGGTGCAGTAATGGCAGACGTCACGGCAAAAACGCGTCAGCGGGATGAACACTTTGCGTGAGAAGGTGATGAGCGGGCCGTGCGCTGCGTCCCGCCACGCCGCGGCAATCCGCATCAGGCGCGGGAGGTCGTCACAGTCAGCGAGCGTGAGAGCTTGCGCATCCGTCAGCGCCTCCCCACGTTCGGCGCGCAACAACGTTGTCGTGTAGTGCCGCTCCGTCATCTGGTTAGGTCCGATGAGTTTCATAGTGCCACTCGACAAGTGGGTGAGGCGTGACGCCACGCGCTTCCAAGAATGCCCGCGCCCGCGTACGCGACGGCCGGTGCAGGAACGCGCTGAGATCGCGCGGCGTATCGATGTCGAGCGCGATATTTGGCAAACGATGCACCAACGGCACAATGCCGTGCGCCCGCGCGCTTGCAAGGTGCGGGCGGAAACTGTCATCGCCAAAGCGTAGCGGCACGTGACCGGGCGGCGCAACGAGGACCGCATTCGAGCCCTGCTCGTCCCGCGCGGGAACGATGACGAAGGATGGCCCGGCCGCATGCTCCTGCAGCAGCGTTTCGACATCATTGGAGGTAACAAGCGGAATATCGCCGGGCAGCACGATCATGCCGTCTGCGCTCTCGGCACAAAGACGCGTAGACGCTAGCGAGATGGCCATAGTGAGGCCCCGGGGGCTCTCCTCTATCAGGGTTCGCGCACCGAAGCTGCCCGCGATGCGCACAGCAAAGGGATCGGTCGTGACGACGATGACACCGGCCAGAGCGCGCACCTCGGCAAGTACAGCCAGGACGTCACTCAACATTGCCATCGCAAACGCGCCACGGCATGCGGCGTCCATAACGGGCGTGAGGCGCTGTTTTGCACCAACCGTTCCTTTACTCGGAACAACCGCCCAAATGCCCGCTTTACTCATACAGCGCCGCTGGTGAGATTGAGATTGGGCAGAGTGTGCTCGAAGCCTTCAATGCACTCTGGCACAACTGGCACCTTGCGCGTTTGTGAGCACTCATCGGAACAAATCATCGCTGGGGTGGCGCAACAAAGCGGCGGCAGGAGCTTCAGGCGCGGACCACGAGAGGCCGCGCACCAGCACGACTGGAATGGCTTCGGCCGCCTGCCCCATGAGCAGCGATGCTGCCGCGGCGATCTCGTCGGCGAAGCCGATCTCCGTAACGCGCAGGGCACGCCCGAAGAGATCTGGGGTGCCGCGCATGTCGATCAGCGCGGGAAGACCTGCGGCACCGAGCGCGGTCCCGATTGTGCCGCGTCGCCACGCCCGCCCGAAACTGTCGGCAATGATGACGCCGAGCGCGCAACCTGTACGAGGTTCAAGCGCACCGCGCAGATGTTCCGCCGCAGCATCGCAATTGTCCGGAAGCAAGAGGACGGTCTCCTCCTCGTCCTGTTCGACATTTGATTGATCAATACCGGCGTTCGCCATCACAAAACCCTGCCGATGGGCGACGACGATGAGGTCCTGGCGATGGCGCAAAACGTCCGTCGATTCCGAGAGGATGACTTCCACGATGCGCGGGTCTTTCCCCGTCTCGGCAGAAAGCGCCTTGGCGCTTGCAGATGGCGTGACTTCGCGAAGCGCTACGTGTCGTCCCTGCGCCTTCGACACTATCTTCTGAGCGACGACCAGAACGTCGTTCTCAACCAGCGCGATGTCTTGGCGGGTAAGTGCATTCGATATGAAGGCTGCAATGTCGTCACCAGAGCGCACCAGCGGCATACCTTCAAGCGCAATCAGCGACAACGCGCGCATGCGAACCCGCGGGTGATCGCCTTGCATCTGACTTCTCGATCAGGCGTTAATCACGAGGCGAAGGCGGCACGAAGCCGCGGCAGTACCCGCTCCCCATATAGGCGCAGAAACCGCGCTTGGTCGGTCCCTGGCGCGTGGAACACGAGATGACGGAAGCCGAGCGCCGCGTAGCGCCGGATCTTTTCGACGTGTTCGTCGGGATCAGTTGATACGATCCAGCGGCTCGCCGCGCGCTCCAGCGAGAGCGCATCGCTCAACTTCTCCATCTCCTCTGGGTCTTCAACGTTGAGCTTTTCCTCTGGCTTAAGTGCGAGAGCGCCCCAGAACCGCGTGTCATTGCGCGCGCGGTCGATGTCGGTGTCAAAAGAGACTTTCAATTCGATCATGCGATCGATTGCGTCCGCTGGCCGGCCGGCAGCTTCGAGGCCCGCAGCAAGGTTGGGCAGCAGGGTTTCAGTGTAAAGACTTTCGGGCTTGCCGCTCGTGCAGATAAAACCTTCGGCGTTACGGCCGGCATATTTCGCGATCATTGGACCGGCTCCCGCGATATAGATCGGGACCGGCATCGCCGGACGATCGTAGATGGTGGCCTTCTCGGTCTTGTAAAATTCTCCATTGAAGCTTACTCGATCCTCGCGCCAAAGAGTTCTGATCAGCTGTACGGATTCGCGCAGTCGCGCGAAGCGCTCCTTGGCGTCCGGCCACATCATGCCGGTTGCTGGAACCTCGTTCAGTGATTCCCCCGTCCCGATTCCAAGGATGATGCGACCCGGGAAGAGAACGCCCAACGTGCCGAAGCATTGCGCGACGATCGAGGGATGAAGCCGGAAAGTTGGCGTGAGCACGCTCGTGCCCATGACAATGCGGCGTGTAAGCGCTCCAAGCGCGCCCAGCCACGTCGGCGCGAAAGGGGCATGCCCGCCCGTGTGCCGCCACGGTTGGAAATGGTCGCTAATAAAGACAGAATCGAAACCAATATCCTCTGCAAGCACCGAGAAGTCCAACAGTTCGCGCGGGCCGAACTGTTCTGCGGATGCCTTATATCCGAATTGAAACATCAAACTCTCCCCGGTTACGCGTCCAGCTAGTCAAAAAGATTTGCGCAGGCGCTGTCGGCGACGCTCGCTCAAAGTGCCATCGAACTGTCGCATCGCTACCCACCCTGCGGTCGTTGGTTGTAAGGGAAGTACGGTGGAATGGGGCCGATCGCCGTCACGTCGACCTCGATGAGTGAGGTGCGCGAAGACCGGAGCGCATCTGTCAGCGTACTTTCGACATCTTCGCTGCGATCTACCTTCCAATATGGAAGACCGGTGAGGGCCGCGATGCCCGCGATTTCCGGCGTCGTTAGGTTGACGTAGAATTGTCGGCCGCCGTACAGCGCATCCTGGATGTGCTTGATGACCCCGTAGCCGCGATCGTTCATCACGATTATGACCAGGTCGAGCTTTTCCTGTACGGCGGTCCAAAGCTCCGTCATGTTGAGGGCGAAACCGCCGTCACCGATCAAAAGAACCGTCTTCCGCAATCCAGCGTTAGCAATCGCGGCGCCGATCGCGAACGGAAGCCCGGCGCCAATGGCGCTACAAACGGGATAGACGTTTTCCGAAGGTGCTGAAACTGGCATCAGGCGATTGCCCCAGGTGCTGTTCGCGATAGTCGCGTCGCGGACCCATGTGGCACCTGCCGGCATTGCTGCCCGGATTTGCTTTGGGAACGACGCGTAGGCGCCAAGGGACAGATGATACTCGCGGCGCGCCCTCGTACGCAGCCTTGTGAAATCATGTGCGAACTGCGGATCGACCGTAAAGTGCGATGTGAGCCCAGAGGCAAGCGCGTCGAGTGCAGCGGTGCAGTCGCCGAGGACGAAATCGGCCAGCGGATAAGTCCGGCCGTTCGCGAGTGGATCGATATCGATTTGAACGAGATTCTTCGGGAGCTTGAGGCTGAAGTCGAAGGTCTCCTGGCCGCGTAGGCGGGAGCCGACGACGAGCATCAGATCGACCGACTTGTAAAACTCCTCGACGAGCGGCATGCCGAGTCCGTTGATCGCGCCAAGACTGCGCTCGTCATCCTCGGGGACGATACCGCGCCCGGCCCAACTCGTTACCGCGCGAAACCCAGCATCGAGTAGCTGCAACACAGAAGCCTTCGCTCCACGCGCGCCGCTGCCGAGCCATAACATCGGCCGACGGGCGGCACGAACTATCTCGACAAGCCGCGCTACATCTGGTGCGAGCGGGCTCCGTGGCGAAGCCACCGACAGAGTAATGCGATCAAGGCTGGGCGGACGTACTACGGCGGCGCGTTGCACATCGATGGGGATTTCGACACTGACCGGCCCGCGCGGTGCTGTAAGCGCTTCCGTGACGGCTTTCGTCAGGATGCTAAATATTTCGTGCGGAGTGCGCACGCGTAGAGCGACTTTCGATACCGACGCGAGCATTGCAGATTGATCTGGCACGTCGTGCGTCGTGCCCATGCCGCTGGCGAATTTCGTCGGTATTTGTCCCGTGATGTGAAGAAGCGGAGTGCCGGCGGCCCTTGCTTCCATAAGGGCCGGGACGGCATTGGCGGCGCCGGGACCAGTACTCGTCATCAGAACCGGCAGCTTCCCGGAAACGCGAGCGAAGGCATCGGCCATGTGGCCAGCGCCCATCTCGCCGCGCGCCATGACGAAACGGACGATATTGCGGCGTCCAATCGCGTCGAGTATCGGTATATTGTGCACGGAGGTGAGGCCGAAGGCCGTGTCGATTCCGAGGCGTTCAAGAAGCTCGACGACGAGATCGCCACCGGAATAAGCTTCGCTCATGGCGCTTTCTTCATCATCAAGGCTTCACTCGCGACGGGAGGGGGCACAGCGCGAAGCTCCCGTCTGCTGGCGAACGAGAGTACCCGCTACCGTCGAAATAATTGCCGGAAAGGTCCGCCCGACCGAGTTCCTCGGCGGTCCCGGCGAATACAATCTCGCCGTTCACCATCACATAGCCACGCGAGCAAATTCGCAACGCCATTGGCACACTTTGCTCGACGAGGAGAACCGTCATGCCGTTTGCGACGATCGTCTGGAGACTCACGTAGAGCTGCTCCACAATGCGTGGCGCAAGTCCCATCGACGGCTCATCCAGTAGAAGCAGTCGAGGCTTGAGCATGAGCGCACGACCCATTGCGAGCATCTGCTGTTCGCCACCCGATAACGTGCCGCCGCGTTGGCGCAGTCGTTGCTGCAGCAGCGGAAAGATTGCAAAGACTTCATCAAGGGTCCGCGAAATCTCGCGGCGATCTCGAATGCGATGGGCACCGATCATCAGATTTTCCTCAATCGTCAGATCGGCAAAGACTTGTCGGCCTTCCGGTACGATCGCGATGCCGAGACGCGCGATATCAGCAGAACTGCGCCCGTTAAGCGTTTCGCCTGCGAACTGGATAGTTCCCGAGTGCGGGCTAACCAGACCGGTGATGACCTTGATCGTCGTTGATTTCCCGGCGCCGTTCGCGCCGAGAATGCTGACGACCTCGCCGAAGTGAACCTTGAGCGAGACCCCGCGGATCGCGGCGATCGGCCCGTATCCGGCAGTGATGTCATGCAACGTGAGGCACGGATAAGTCATGAGCCGGCAAGGTAGGCGTCGATTACGGTCGGATCGACGCGGATTTCGGCAGGTGGACCTTCCGCTATTTTGGCGCCCGAACTCAGGACGATCACGTGGTCAGACATGTTGAGGACGAGTCGCATGTTATGCTCGATAAGCAACAACGCGAGCCCGCGCGCCCGCACGTTCTCAAGAAGCTGCATCAGGTCGTCGACCTCCGACGAGTTCATTCCTGCGACGGGCTCGTCGAGCAGGATGATCTTCGCGGTGCCAGCAAGCGCGCGGGCGATCTCGAGGCGACGCATGTGGCCGTAAGGCAAACGAGCAGCTGGCTCGTCGGCGCGGCTAGCTAAGCCGACCAGCGCGAGCAGCTCTCGCGCTTGCTCGGCATAACGGCCGCCGCCAAACAGGAGCGCAGCAATCTCGCTTGGCAGAGATCGCTCCTGCTGAATCGCAATGGCGACATTCTCAAGCGTGGTAAGATTCCAGAACAGCCGCGGGTTCTGGAATGTGCGGCACACGCCAGCGCGAGCCATCCGCCAGCTCGCGAAGCGCGTGACATCCTGTCCCGACAAAGTGATCCGGCCGGCGTCCGGCCGCGTAATACCAGACAGCATGTTAAAGACGGTGGTTTTCCCGGCACCATTGGGACCGATGAGGCTTGTGATGCGGCCGGCAGGGATATCGAGGTCGAGCGCGTCGACAGCGAGGAGTCCTTCGAAGCGCTTGACGAGACCGCGCGCGGAGAAAATTGCGGTCATCGCCGTCTCTCCACGTGTGACGCACGCCGTGCACGTAACTCGCCGACTAGGCCGCGCGGAAAGAACAGAATGACGCCGAGCATTATGAGGCCGAATACAAGCAGCTGGAATTCCGCGAAGCCGCGCAAAAGCTCATTGACAGCGAGAAGCAAGATCGTGCCGACGATCGCGCCGCTGATAAGTTCCATGCCGCCGATGAGAACCTGCGTGAGGATTTGCAACGACTGATTAATGCCAAACGTGTCGGGGGTGACGAGGCCGACGAACAGCGGGAGCAACGCCCCCGCAAGGCCCGCAAGTGCGCCGGAGATCATAAAGCTGAGTGATTTGACCAGCGCGACATGTATCCCGACAGATGCCGCTGCAAGTTCGTCCTCACGGACCGCTAGCAAGCTCCGGCCGAGGACCGTTCCGCGCAACCACGCGACGAAGGCGATCGATCCGAAGCAAGCGAGCCAAGCCACGAAGAACACACCAGTATCGGAATCGATGCCGAAGCGCTCGAAATCCGGCGGATCGAGATTGCGTATCCCACTCGGTCCACCCGTGACGTCAATCCAATTTGTGGCAACGACATAGGCGATCCCGCCGAATGCAAGCGACGCCATGACGAAATAAGGGCCACGAAGCCGTAGTGCTGGCACGCCGACGATAAGTGCAGCAACACCAGCGACGGCGACGCCGGCGGTCACGGCGAAAAGCCATGGCCACATAGCCGATCCAGCGAGAAGCGCAGCGGGATAGGCGCCTGCGGCCATAAAGCCCGCCTGCCCGACGGAGATTTGTCCGCCGAATCCTGCAATGACCGTTTCGCTTAATGCGGCGATCATCAGGA